>JBEAQI010000117.1:0-6891 GCA_041163965.1 Verrucomicrobiota bacterium
TCGCTGTTCGCTATAACGTTAAACGCCCAAAGCGAAGGCGGGGCCCCTGTTTTCAATCTCGATCCCTTCCAAGTGGTGGTGGAGGGGGAGGCTGGCTACCAGACGAATGTTACCAGCGTAATGACGCGGACGAACCGCGAGATGATCGACATCCCCCAGTCGGTGGACATTTTATCAGAGGAGTTTTTAAAAGACTCTGGGGCGAACATGATGGACGAGGCCTTTGTGTATGTATCGAATGCGCAGGTGAGGAATTCGTCGGCTGGGACATCGCCGAACAACATATTGATTCGCGGTTTCAACAACAGTTCCTCGTTCACGGAGGGGATTGACACGGGGAATTACCGTCGTGACATGTTCGGTTACGAGCGGATGGAAGTGATCAAGGGCCCCGCTTCGGCGGTGCAGGGGCGTGGGACCGACTCCGGATTCATCAATTTCGTGTTGAAGAAGCCGTTGATCGGAGGCGATTTCACGACCGCAGGGGCGACGTATTCGATGGGACAGGGTGGCAAGGAAGGCATCCGGTTCACGCTCGACAAGAATTTTACGGTGGACGCCGACAAGGGGCTTTATGCCCGTGTGGCGACGGTGTATGATTCCCATGATCACTACATTGATTTCCTCGAATTCCAGACGGCGGCGATTTATCCATCCCTGCGGTGGGTGGTTTCGAAAAACACGGAGGTATTTCTGCTGGGCGAGTTTTTGGATCAGGAGGCGCCGGCCCGTGCTCCTGGGCATGGATTTGCGTGGATCCCGGCGTTGTACCGGAAAGAAATTCCTGTGTTGGGCGACCGGAGTGATCCGATCACGGCCTTGAATTTGCCGGCGAATTTCAACATTGGCGGCCCTCAGGACGGGGTGGAGGAGTCCCTTGCGTCAGCGTTTCTGATTGCGACGCACAAGTTCAGCGAGGCCATCCAGTATCGTCAGGCGGTGAGTGTGCAGCGCTCGACGCGTTATGGCGAATGGTGGGATGCGGAGAGCAATTTTCCGACGCCGGTGGCGAGCATTTCCGATGCCTTCAAGAACGACCCTGCGACCAAGTACGATCCGAATGGCATCTACATTCCTGTGCAGCAGGGCTTCCTTGGGAACACCACGGAGCGCGCGAACGTGCAGGGCGACCTGAGCCTAACGTACAATCTGAAGGTGGCCGATTTCTCCACGTTGGTGGGCTATGCGTGGGAGAAAAGGGATTCCCACAATGACACCCAGCGCGGGACGATACCGGCGCGGTATTCCTTTATTAATCTGAAGGATCCTGAGAACGCCTGGGCTGGACGGACGCTTGAGCCCGGCACGATCCGGCAATCCACCGATTCCGAGACATTTTATGAGGAGCTCGGCTTTTACATCCAGCAGGACGTCAATTTATTGAACAAACGCCTCATGCTGACCGGTGGTTTCCGGACCGACACGGGAAAGACGTCCACGAAAAACTACCTTGCCGGCACGCAGACGGCGCAAGTCGAGAGCACGGTGGATTCGTGGCGGATGGCGGTGACTTACAAGGTGACGGATAGCATGTCCTTGTATGCGATCAACAGTACCCAGAATGATCCCACGGTACAGTTTCGCGAGTGGCAGGATTTACCGGCTGGCGATCCCCGTTTGAACCAGATCGCGACGCGGACCCCGTCGACGGAGTTGTTGGAGTTTGGGTTGAAGGCCAATGTTTTGGACGGGCGGATGACCTTCATTCTCTCTTACTTTGACATTGTCACCACCGGCCGTCTTGGTAATGACCGCGTTGATACCACCTCCCAGGCCCCGGACACCCTTGGGCAGCCGGTCCTGAGCGCGCTGCGGCTTTTTGCCACGGACGGCGACTCCGCGAAGGGGGTTGAGGTTTCCCTGAATGGCAAGTTGACCGAGCGGTGGGATGTGATGTTGGCGTATGGGTCCCTCGACACCGAGCAGCCATTTGCGGGCTCGACCCGTCCGATCCGGCATAGTCCCGAATACAACGCCAGCGTGTTCACCAAGTACAGCTTTGTGAATGAGGCCCAGCGCGGGCTGATCGTTCGCGCTGGCTTTAGTATGATTGGTCCCTTTGTGCAGCAAGTAGGCGGGGCCCTTTCACGTGTTAAAATGGACAGTTCCCAGGCCCGCTTCGATTTCGGGGCAACCTATCGCTTCGGCGAGCACCTGAACGTCGATCTGATGATCAAAAACGCGTTCAGCGATGCCTACATTGTGACGCGGACCAATCCTCCGCGCGAAGTCCGTTTTTCAGTTAACTCACGTTTCTAGGAAGTTGTTGGTTGCCGGTTCCATGGCCGGATGGTTCGATTGGCGGGCAGGTTGTCCTTGCCGATCGGCCTTCCGGCCATGAGCCTACCCAATTCCTTAACCTGTTCCCAATGAAGCCATCCCTTGCGTCGTCATGAAAAGTCTCCATTCCCTCAGTCGCTTGTTTTTGATTCTCTGCCTGCCCATTCCGGCAATGGCGGACGATTACACCCTTCAGCGCGTGCTGTACAACAGCGAGGGACTGGTCGTAGACCTTGGGGTGGGGCTATGGGCGTGGCCACTTCCCATGGACTTTGACGAGGATGGCGACCTTGACCTGGTCGTGGTTTGCCCCGACAAGCCCTTCAATGGAACCTGGTTTTTCGAGAACCCCGATGGGCCGGTCGCCCAGCCGGTGTTTCTACCGCCGGTGCGGATCAGCAAGGGTGACCACAATGTTCAGATCTCTTATGTGGATGGATCGCCCCGGATTCTATCCCCCGGGTTTGAGCACACCGAGTTCCGTACCCGTGGTATTGAGACTGGGGTTGTTTTGCCGATCAGTGATGAGGAGGTCTTCACCGCCGCCGGCCGCGTCCGCGCAAGACAGTGGAAGTACGTCGATTACAATGGTGACGGCTTACAGGACATCGTCGCGGGCTATGGGGACTGGACCGACTACGGATGGGACGATGCTTTTGACAAGCATGGCAATTGGACCCGTGGTCCCCTTCGCGGATATGTGTTCCTGCTTCTAAACGTTGGGACGGTTGATGAGCCCCGCTATGCCAAGGCGGAGCACGTCATGGCTGGTGGTGTTCCGGTGGAGGTCTTCGGGTGGCCTACGCCAAATTTTGCCGATTTTGATGGGGACGGCGATCTCGACTTGCTATGCGGCGAGTTTATCGACCGATTCAACTATTTCCGAAACGTGGGCACGCGCAAAACGCCCGTATATGAGCCGGCCCGCTTTTTGGAAAACAATGATCGGCTGATAAAGATGGATCTGCAAATGATCGTGCCGGTGGCGATTGACTGGGACGGCGATGGCGATGTAGACCTCATTTGCGGCGACGAAGATGGCCGGGTGGCCTTCATTGAAAACACCGGCCGTCTTGATCCCTACGGGGCACCCTTGTTCGAGCATCCGGTTTATTTTCGCCAGCTTGCCCATAAGGTCAAATTCGGGGCGTTGGCGACCCCTTTCACGGCCGACTGGGACAGCGATGGGGATGAGGACATCGTATCCGGTAACACCGCCGGGCACATTGGATATTTTGAGAATCTTGGCGGCTATCCTCCAAAATTCGCGGAAGTTCAGCTACTGGAAGCGGACGGTGAGGTGATCCGTATTCTTGCCGGCTACAATGGTTCCATTCAAGGCCCGGCCGAAGCCAAATGGGGGTATACCACCTTGAATGTCGCTGATTGGGATCACGACGGCTTGTTGGATATCGTTATCAACTCCATTTTCGGGCGGGTGCAGTGGTACCGCAACATTGGCGAACCAGGGAAGCCCCGCTTGGAGGGAGCCCGGTCTATCGAAGTGGCGTGGGATGGACCGGTGCCCAAGCCCGAATGGAACTGGTGGGATCCGGTTGGCAACGAGCTTGTGACCCAGTGGCGCACGACGCCGTGTGTGGTTGATTGGGATGAGGATGGGCTGAATGATTTGGTGATGCTCGACCATGAAGGCTACCTTGCCTTTTTCAGGCGTTCCAACGAGGCGGGTGTTTTGAAGCTGGCGCCTGGGGAGCGGATCTTTGTGGATACCGATGGCGCAACGCTGCGGCCGAATGAGCGACGCGCTGGAGGCAGCGGTCGCCGCAAACTGGTCATTGTCGATTGGGATGGCGATGGCCGGCGCGATATTATTTTCAACAGCATGAACGCGACTTTGTGGAGAAACGCTGGAGAGCGGGATGGCCGCATCATGCTGGAGGAGATTGGTCCGTTGGATTCCCGGCCGATTTCCGGCCATAGTTCCAGCCCCGACGTGGTCGATTGGAATGCGGATGGCATCCCCGACTTATTGGTCGGCGCGGAGGACGGCTACTTCTACTATATGCAAAATCCCCGCCGCCAGTAGGGCGCCGACGGTTGATGGAAAGGTAGCGTATGGAACCGGTCACGACACGTTTGTCGCGGGCGCTGGTGGTCTTGGTGTTGGGTCTCCTAGCGTCGATCACGGGGAGGGCCGAGGTCCCGGATGACAGGCCCAACATTCTGCTCATTCTGGCCGACGATCTCAGTTGGTCTGATCTGGCCTGCTACGGTCATCCATGGCATGAAACCCCGCATCTAGACAAGCTGGCCGGGGAGGGGATGCGGTTGACGTCGGCGTATGCGCCGGCCCCCATTTGCTCCCCTTCACGCGCAGCCATTCTTACCGGCCGCACACCAGCCCGTTTGGGGATGGAGTTCGTGGTTAAAGTCCAAGCGGGTGAGCAACCGCTGGACCCCCTGCCCATTCTTCGCCCGCCGCCCTTTACAACGGATCTGGCGCTGGAGGAGGTCAGCTTCGCGGAGCGGTTGAGGGAGCGCGGTTACGATACGGCCTATTTTGGCAAGTGGCACTTGAACGCTCACTACAATGACGTTTACCTCGGGTGGAGCCCCACCCACGGTCCCCTTGCGCAAGGCTTTGCGGTGGCGGAGGAAGATTTTGGTAATCATCCCTACGCGGGGCCGCTGACGCCAGTCGATGACGAGGCCCGCGGGTGGGTGCCCGATGGCCTGACCGAGCGCGCCATTGCTTACCTTGAGCGTGGCCATAGGACGCCGTTTTTGTTGATGGTCTCGCATTTCTATGTGCATACACCAGTGGAGTCCCGCTACCCATGGTTGGCCGCCAAATATGGTGGCAAGATTCCCCCAGAGACCCCCAATCGCGCGGAGCGGATTACCTACGCCGAATTTGTCGAGGCGATGGATCATCACATTGGAGAATTGCTGCTGGCCCTCGAGGCGAACGGTCAGGCGGAGTCCACGCTGGTGGTCTTCCTTGCGGACAATGGAGGGCACCCTGTTTACACGGACAATCGGCCCCTTCGTGGGTCCAAGTGGAACCTTTACGAGGGCGGTATTCGGGTTCCGATGCTGGTACGCTGGCCTGGCCGCATCGCATCTGGGTCGGTCAGCGATATGCCAGTGTCCGGAACGGACCTATATCCGACCTTTCTGGCGCTTGCCGGCGATACCGCACAGGCGACATTCCCTCCAATTGATGGGGAGAATATTCTTCCCGAGTGGCTGGGTGAAGGGCAGCCGCAAGAGCGCACTTTCTATTGGCATTTTCCGTATTACCATCCCGAGAACGCGGCCTTTGGAAGAGCTGCTGACAACACTGGCCATGCCGTCGGCAAGGTCAGCCGTACCCGGCCCCATTCCGCCATCCGGCATGGGCGCCATAAATTGATCTGGTTCCATGAGACCGATGAGACCCAGCTGTTCGATCTCCTTGCCGATCCCACCGAATCCCTTGACCTTGCCTTGGCTCATCCGGAATTACGGGAACGATTGAAGACCGCTCTCATGCGTTACCTTGACGAGGCTGAGGCTCGTATGGCTGAACCACGGTCGCTGCAGGCTGCGTCCTCCTCGCCGATACCGTAAATGCAATACCTGAATTTGGGTGTTCTGCGCGTTTGTCGTGGTGGGGCCTGCTCCCTTTGGATGTGGGCATGAAAAACAAGTCCAAAAAAAGACAGTCGAAAAGAACCCGCGCCGCAGGGCGCTCCCAGCCGTTTGGGAGCTCGCCGATCGAATCCCGTGCAATGCTTTGCGCGGAGGATGATGCGAACCGTTTACCGGATGAAGCCCGTGACCGTCTCGACGAGTATCTGGAAAAATTGATCGCCAACGAGCAGGCCTTTTTGAATGCGGGGAAATCTGGCGTCGACGTTCGGGCCATTTTGAGGAGGTGCTCCATGTTGCCGGATGCGGTCGAGGAACTCAGCGAGCGGGAAGTGTTGAGGTACCTCCGCTTTGCGGTGGATATGCTGGCCCGGCACCATCTCTGTCTCAGCTCGACCAACCATCTGAACGACAGGGACCTGCTGGCGTTTATTGTCGATAAGGTTCTTCCCGAGCCGGTGCCGATTGGTCCCCATCCACAAGGCACTCTGATTTATCACGATTGCTGCCCAGGTGATACCGTAGAATGGTACAGCTACTACGCGGATGAGTTTGAACGGAATGAATTCGAGAGCCTGTGGGACGAGCCCGTTCCCGAACAAAAGGCCCTCGTCTCGGATCGCGACAAATGGATTGAATTGCTCGCGGAATCCTATCGCGATGAGGCGCTGCCTACCTTTGAAGAGTAATTCTCAGTGCCGATTGAGGACTGCGGATTGCTTGGGGATACTGGGCGTATCGGTCTCGCTCCTACGGGACTCCAATCTTTTAATGGACTAAGCTTCAATAAAGAGCTCAGGGCCTTGGGCGAAGGAGGAGGGTGTGGACGGCGGGGCCCGGGAGGAGAGGGGAGGGGCGGCCTTCGACCCAATCCCTATGACCGGCGGAGTAGAACGGGGAAAGGAAGTGACCGCTTTGACCGGCTGGCATGTGAAAGATGGCCTCATCCAGATGGGCTGGGGAGACAACGAGACGTTGGGAGGCGCCGAAGGCGGGCCCTTGGGCACGCGGTGAGAA
>JBEAQI010000118.1:0-5315 GCA_041163965.1 Verrucomicrobiota bacterium
AAAACAACGCTGCCTACTCTGAATTGCTCAACTCCCTGAAACGGCTCGATCGGCTGGAATCGATAGCGAGTCTGCTCTCATGGGACGAAACCGTTTTCATGCCCAGCGCCAGTCAACCGCTCCGCTCCGAGCAGTTGGGCCATTATTCGGAAATCCTTCACCGGGAAGCCTCCCATCCCCGCATCGGAGAGCTCCTATTCCTGCTTGAGCAAGACGACCTGAGCGCTGAAGCGGCCATCAACGTGCGGGAGGCCCGCAAGGAATACGATCGGCGCACCCGGATTCCCGCCGAATTCGCCAGCCGCAAAGCACAGGCCCAGAGCCGCGGCTATGCCCTGTGGGTGGAGGCTCGTAAGGCGGACCGCTACGAAGACTTCAGACCGGCCCTGGAAGAGCACCTCGCCCTCGCCAAGGAAGAGGCAGCTTACCTCGACAAGCCGGTCCCCTACGACTACTGGATCGATCAGTTTGACCCGGGAATGACACGCCAGATCATTGAACCGATCTTTGATGTGCTCAAGTCTCGGCTCAAAAGCATGGTCGCCCAGATCCTGGCTTCCCCCTCACAGCCGGATAATTCCATATTCAAGGGCTTCCCACTGGATCGTCAGGAAACCTTTCTGAAAGAGGTCGTGGCGGCCCTCGGATTCGACTTTTCAAGGGGCCGCATCGATAGCACCGTCCACCCCTTTTGCGGCGGCCATCCGCTGGACACGAGGATGACGACCCGCTTTGACGAAAACAATCCCCTGGATTCCCTGACCAGCGCCATCCATGAAACCGGTCATGGCCTTTACCAACAGGGCTTGCCGGACGCCTTTGCCGGAACCGCCTTGGGATCCCCCGTCGGCATGGCCGTCCATGAGTCGCAATCGCGCATCTACGAAAACCAGATTGCCCGCAGCCGGGCCTTCTGGAGCCACTGGGAGCCGCGCTATCGCGCGCTCTTCCCGGAACAACTGAAGGGCATCTCCTCGGATCAACTCTACCGGGCCATCAACAAGGTTGATGTGACACCGATCCGGGTCGACGCCGATGAGGTCACCTACAACCTGCACATCATCCTGCGGTTCGAGATTGAAAAAGGACTCTTTGACGGATCCATCACGCCCGCCACCCTTCCGGAGGCATGGGCGGCCCTCTCGGAGGAAATCCTGGGATTCAGGCCGTCCAATAACCGGCTCGGCTGCCTGCAGGATGTCCACTGGTCCCACGGTATGTTCGGGTACTTTCCCTCCTACACCTTGGGGAATGTGCTGGCAGCCCAACTGTGGTACAAAATCCGGGAAGTCCTGCCGGATCTGGACGACCAAATGGCCGCCAACAACTACGCGCCCCTCCTGCAATGGCTGCGGACCCACGTACACAGCAAGGGACGCCGCTTCGATACGCTTTCCTTCACCCGGGAGGTCATCGGACAGGAACTCGCCCCGGATGCCCTTCTGCATTATCTCGAAGAGCGGTATTTGTCACTTTACACGGCCTCCTGATCCTTGAATCGTCCTTCCCCATGCAGCGTCTTTCTACACTTTTGCTTATTGCCCTTGCCGGGGCTTCGCAGCTTCAGGCCGTCCTCGTGAACACCCGCGTGCGAGATGTCGCCTTTGTCGAACAGGGTGCCGTGCTGACCCTCGACCTGCAGGAACACTTTCAAGTGTACCCAGATCCGGGCCCAGTCGCCACCCTCTCATTTGACCTGCCGCTTCAGGATCGGAACCCGGCTTCCACAAACGGCCTCTGGCAAGTGGAAATTGCGCCGGATACATTCGTGGAATTGATGCGTTACAAACTGGCCGACGGTGGCAGCTACACCTCCCCCTTCGAAGCCACCGCCGGTGAAATGGCTTTTGCCGCCTACTCCGTCGATTATCAATTGCGGGCCGACCTCGCCCCCCTCGCTGTCGGTAATTTCATCACCTATGCACGGGATGGCGCTTACGCGGGAGGTATCATCCACCGCAGCGAAATTTCCGTCCTTCAGGGCGGCGCCTACAAACTGCACCAGGGAGAGGGAGCCTATCTGCTCGACCTTGTCGAAACCCGGGACGCCATCGTCTTCGAGGAAACCGTTGCCAACACCGCCGGAACCCTCTCCATGGCCCGCCAAACCGCCCTCGATACTGCCACCTCGCAGTTTTTTATCAACCTCGCGGACAATACGCAGGCATTTGGAACGGCTTACACCGTCTTCGGAGAGCTGTTGGACAAGGATGGCGATTTGCCAGTCCTTCAACAAATGGGGGAGGTTCCCGTCTTCAACCTGACCTCCTACTTTACAAACGCTCCCTTTAATACGATCCCCCTCTTTGCCCCTTTCTTTCAGGACCCCGCCAGCTACCTCAGCTTCAACAATATCACCATTCCTGACGGCGACCCCAGCAGCATTACCTATTCGTGGGAATTCTTCGATACTGACGACACCGTCTCGGAACTGGAAGCCACCAACCGCGCCGCTTTTGCCATTTCCATCGTCGATTCTTCTCTTCAAATCAGCCGCACCGCCTCCGCCGGGACCGCCGCCATCACCCTCACGGGAACGGCATCCAATGGTCAAAGCGTCAGTTTCACGATGGACCTGATCGGCTACAGCGAGGGAGCCCTGAATAAGTTCCCTGCGTCCGTTATCGACCCCTCCGGATGGATTGAAAGCTCATGGTATGGATGGCTCTACGGGGAATACTATCCTTACATCACGCATGCCAACCATGGGCCGCAATTCGTCTATCCGGATGAATCCTTCTCCGTCCACTTCATTTATGACGATAATCTGGCCTCATGGCTCTACACCTCGAATGGCCTCTATCCCAACCTCTTCATTTATCGCCTGAACAGTTGGGCTTACTACAGCAAAGGCTCTGGGGACGGATTCGGGACCTCACGCTGGTTCTACCTGTACGGTACGGATTCTCCGGGTTGGGTCCTTGAATCAGCTCTCTGATTCTTCTTCCCCGACCTCAACGTCAAGGGGGCTCGACACTGCCTCGCGGACCTCCTCACTCACCGGAGCCTCCCAACGCACGACCTCGCGGAAATCGGCCCGCAGCAACTCTGTCATACGCTCCCTTAAACGGGGATCAATCCGCTCAATGGCCTCCGCCAACGGCAGCAACGCCACCGTCCTGACCGCCTCCCTCGTCTCTGCTTGTTCCGCCTTTTCTCCGGCATCCCTCTCCACCACAAAGGCCTTCCCAGCCATGCCAGGAATCGGAATGGGCCGGATCTCTTGGCGGCGCTCAGGGATTAGTGGGGCTTTTTTTTTTCGCCAGCCACCGGATCCAAGGCTTTCAGGTCGCGTATGAGAGCATCCAGCGCGCGGGATTGACTGGCCTCGACCGCTCGCAATAGCGCCACTTCAAAGTTTACCTTTTCGGATAAACCCTTCTGCAGAGGGGCTTCACTCGCTTGCAGCGCCTCCAGCATGCGCATCAGCGATTCGGTAGCCATCGCCTCCCCCAAACGAGAGGACTGGCCTCCGGAGGAAATGGCCTCCATCAGCGCTTCCCGCACCAGAACTTCCAGATCCAGTAACACCCGGTACAGGTCACGACCCTCGTTGGCAAAGGCCTCCACCAAAGCCACAATGTCCACATAGTCGGCTTTTGCCATCGCTTTCCCGAGCCCTTCAATGCGCTCCGGCCCCACCAGCCCGTACACATCCAGAACGTCGGCCTCCGCTATCGTCATGCCACAGAAAGAAATCATCTGATCCAGAATCGATTGGGCGTCGCGCATCCCTCCGGAAGCCAAGCGTGCTATCGACCGCAAGGCCCCTTCTTCGACCGCCACCCCCTCCGTCCGCGCGATCTGCGTCAATCGCTCCACTAGAACTTCTTCCGAAATCGGGCGAAACTCAAAACGCTGACAACGGGACACGATTGTCGGCAACACCTTCTGCGACTCGGTCGTCGCAAAGATGAACTTAACATGCGGTGGCGGTTCCTCCAGTGTCTTCAGCAAGGCATTGAAGGCCGAGGCCGACAACATGTGCACCTCGTCGATGATGTATATCTTGTAGGTACATTGTGCTGGCGCATATTGGCATTCTTCCCTCAAGGAACGAATCTGATCGACGGAGTTGTTCGACGCACCGTCTATTTCGATCACATCCAAACAACTGCCTTGCATGATGGCCTGACCCAACGGGTCGTCCGAGGGAGGATCGGCCGATGGACCGCCCGTCGCATTCAAAGCCTTGGCAAATACTCGCGCCGTCGAGGTCTTCCCGGTCCCGCGCGGCCCTACAAATAAATACGCATGCGCAATCCGCTTGCTCTCAATCGCATTGGTCAGGGTCCGCACGATGTGCTCCTGCCCGACAATGTCCGCAAACGTCTTCGGCCGCCAGCGCCGGGCAATCACTTGATAGTCTGACATGCTTTCCTCTTATTCTAAAACCTCAATATGCTCGGAAAAATGGGGGGCCAGGTGACCTACGGCACACCCGGGTTTTGGCTACCGTTGCTGCCTTCCGGCCCTGGCGGATTTCACCGACCCGCGGTTGCATAGGACCCGGCCCCTTGCCTTCAACCTCCCCAATCCCCCTCCCCTTTTCAACCCTTTTTTCGAAAGATTCCCAAGGAAACAAGAATGTCACGCTTGCGTGACAATTATGTGTCATTCTGGTTGACAGAATCGCCGCCCGCGCCTAACACAACAATAGGCAATTAAAAAAACAAAGGATCTGCCATGAAACACGCCATCGCCACCATTTTATCCACCCTTCTCGCCGCTGCAAGCCTCTCTGCTGGCTCGGAGACCGTCTCCCTGCAAGCGTCTGTCTTGCCGGAATATCCAAGGGAAGCGCGGGAGCTGAATGTGCAGGGAATCGTTGTCATCGAGGCCCTCATCGATGAAACCGGCAAAGTCTTTGCCACCGATGTCATCTCCTCTCCCGCTGCCCAGCTTTCAACGGCTGCTGTTGCCGCTGTGCAAGATTGGACATTCTCGCCCGCCCTCAAAAATGGTCACCCCGTTGTCCAAGTGGTCAGGATTCCAATCGAGTTCAATTTGAACGATCCCTTGAGGGACAGTGTCATGGCCGCCGGCAATCAAGCCATTGCCTCCCGTTGATCGGATATAATCTGTGGGGAAGAGGATCACCCCTTCCCGCATTCATTGGCACGCCGCTCTCGACCTACCCGCAACCCGCGGATCAATGGCGGTCTTGTTTCCGTCCCTGCCTGGCACCCCAGTTAGATGGAGAACCGTAGCCCATCGCACCGCCATCTCTATCCACACCCGCGTCGGGTCGCCTATCGCTATCTAAATCGAAAAAGGGAAAGGCGGCAAGGTGCCCATTTGCCTGAATCCAAGAC
>JBEAQI010000119.1:0-3004 GCA_041163965.1 Verrucomicrobiota bacterium
GCGGGCAAACACGCGAGGGCAGCCGTTGCTGTCGCGGGCTTACCCAACAATTCGACCGTCGAGATCCAGGCAGTTGTAGAATTTGACTGAGCCCGTCGCTCAGCAAGCTGAGAAAATCAAAGGGACTCCAAGCGGACCTCGTTTCTCAACCGTCCGACACCCTCAATCTCAATTTCCACAATGTCTCCTTCCGTAAGGAATGCGGGCGGATTCTGGCCACTACCGGTGCCACCGGGAGTACCCGTCAAAATCACGGTCCCAGCTTCCAATGTCGTGCTCGCGCTCAGAAAGGCGATCAGCTCCGGTATCCGAAAAATCATGTCAGAGGTGTGCCCATCCTGCCGCAGCTGCCCGTTGACCCAGGTCCTTAAGCATAATTGGTGGGGATCAGGAACCTGACTGGCCGGCACCAACCGGGGACCTAGGGGACAGAATGTATCAAAGGTCTTTCCGCGGCAAAACTGGCCCTGCCCCTTGCGAAACTGCCAGTCTCTCGCACTGACATCGTTGGCACACATGTAGCCGGCCACATACTCCAAGGCGGTTTCAATGGAACAGTTCTTGCACGCCTTTCCGATGACCACCGCCAGTTCCCCCTCATAATCAACCTCCTCCGTCGGCAACCCGCATGGCAGCTCGATCGCCGCCCCGTCAGGGACCGCGCTACGGCCCTGCTTCATAAAAACAAGGGGATATTCGGGCAGCGTCAGGCCGATTTGTCGGGCATAGGTTCCATAATTCAGTCCAATTCCGAAAATGACCGGGGGACGCCGGCAGATTGATCCATCCGTGAGCGTGATCGCGAAAATATCCATTATGGTGAAAGAAGGTTGTATCGAAAAAGTGGATCGTGCCGCGCCCCAAAAGCGCCGGC
This sequence comes from Verrucomicrobiota bacterium, assembly GCA_041163965.1. Taxonomy (GTDB): domain Bacteria; phylum Verrucomicrobiota; class Verrucomicrobiia; order Opitutales; family Oceanipulchritudinaceae; genus Oceanipulchritudo. Next base: position 875 of record JBEAQI010000119.1, read on the forward strand.
CTCAACCTCCACACAATCGGCTTCGCGCCGTCAATCAAATCAAAAACGCGCCCGCCACGGTCTCGATGTAGACCTGTCCTCGGAGCGTCTTCCCTTTGGCAGATTCCCACGGCCCTTCCACAGCGTGAGTCATCCCGGTTTAGCCGTCCGGGACGAACTCAATGCCAGCCCATACGGGTGCTGCTGCAGACTGGCCGAGTTTGCGCTATCCAACGGATTCGGCCTTTCCTTTTTCCCCGAGCTGTGGCAGTGAATTGCATTTCGACACGGCCCGAGGCAACATGGATCAGACAAGACCAGAGCTTTGCCCTTGGCCGTGCCGGTCCAACCAGCGCCACGACCAATCCGACAATGCTCTCCGTGAAGACGATCCTCACCCAGATTCGCTCCTTGAACCCGCTCATAGCTGGGCTCCTCGGAGCGGTCCTCCTCGCTTTTCTTTTTCCTGAACTGGGGGCCTCCGATGGACCACTGAAGGCCGCATGGCTCACGAAAGCGGGCGTCATTGTCATTTTTTTCCTGCAAGGGCTGTCCCTCAAAACCCGCGAGCTCGCGCAAGGGGTCTTGGATGTGCGGCTTCACGGCTTCATCCATGCATGGATATTTTTGCTTAGCCCGCTTGTCTTTCTCCTCGCCGCTCTCGTTCTGCACGTATCAGGACAGTCAGGACTGGCTGCCGGCTTCCTGTTCATCGCCTTGGTCCCGACGACGATTTCCAGCGCGGTGGCCTTTGCCAGCGCCGCGCAGGGCAACGTCTCCGCTGCCATTTTCAATACCACGCTTTCCAATATCATCGGGGTCTTTTGGGTCCCCTCGGGTTGCGTTCTCCTCTTTGCCGCCAATGCCGGCCCAGCCGGCGACCTCATAGGACCATTGCTCATCAAATTGTGCTGGTTGATCGTCCTGCCTCTCTTCGCCGGACAACTGATCGGGCCCTTCATCGGCCAATGGGATTGGTTCAAGCGACTCAAGCCTGCCTTTAAAAACGTCAATCAGGCCATTATCCTCTTTATCGTCTTTGCGGTTTTTTCAGAGAGCGTCCTCAACGACACATGGGCCACCGTTCCGACGGGATCGCTTCTATTGCTATTCGCCCTGAACGTGGTCGCGGTCGTCGTTATTCACGGTGCGGTCTGGGTCAGTAGTGGCTGGTTGGGCTTCAACCACCGGGACCGGGTCACCGCCCTCTTCTGCGGGTCCCAGAAAACTCTCGCCGCGGGAGCACCGATGGCCGTCGCCATTTTTACCGATGGCGACCAGCTTTCCCACCTCGATACAAGCCTGGTCCTCCTTCCCCTGCTCTGCTACCATCCGCTGCAGCTCTTCCTCGCCGCCTTTTTTCTCCCCATTCTCGAGCGGGGCAAGGATTGAAGGGTTCGGGACCGCTACACGTCAGGGCTTGGCCTTTTGGGCAAGGGTCTAGGCACACCGAAAGCGCCGGCTTGACCACTGCCCCTCCGGACGCGTAAAGCAATCGGCACCACTATGAAAAAGCTGATCTCCTCAGGTTCTCCGTTTGAAAAAACGATGGGCTACTCGCGCGCCGTGGCGCAAGGGCCCTTTTGCTTCGTGTCCGGCACCACCGGATACGACTACGCGAAAATGGAAATGCCGGAGGATGTCGCCTCGCAGGCCTCCAATGCGCTCGGTACCATCGAAAAGGCGCTCGCAGAGGCGGGCTTTTCGATGAAGGACGTCGTCCGGGTCACGTATTATGTCTCCGATGCCGCTCACAGTGAGGCCATTCTTCCGGTTCTTGGACAATTCTTTGGGGAAATCCGCCCAGCGGCCACGCTCCTGATTGCTCAGTTGATGAAGCCGGAAATGAAGATCGAAATCGAGGTCACCGCCTTCAAAGGCACTCTCTCCTAGCCTCCCGGTAAGGGCAGCGTGCTTCCCGGCGTCGAAGTGTCGCCCTCGTTTGCAAAACTATTCCCACCTGCTTAATTTTTCGTCATGGCAACTATCCAACCGCTCACCATTGAAACGGCCGAAGGGCCACAACTCGAACTGCTTCAGGCCGTTAAGCAAAAAATGGGCAGGGTCCCCAATATTTTGGGAGCCATGGCCCATGCCCCGGCGGTCCTCAAAACATACCTGTCCATGTCAGAGGCACTGGGCCAGTCCTCC
>JBEAQI010000120.1:0-4265 GCA_041163965.1 Verrucomicrobiota bacterium
AGAGGTCAAACCGGTCCAGCGCTTTGGTGAGGTAAAGATAACTATTGGCGTCAAAGCGGTTGATAAAGCTCTGCCCTTGATAGCGTAGGTAACTTTCCACCTCGAATTCGGGATCAAAGAGCGACCGGGCATTCAATTTGCGGACTTTATCCCGGCCAAATTTTTCCTCAAGTCCCGTATCACTGAGGTAGGTGATATGCGCCATCATGCGGGCCACCGCAAGCCCGACCCGCGGCCCCTCGCCGACAGGATAGGCGCCGCCATGCCATGCCGGATCCTGCATGATGGCGAGGCGCCCGACCTCATTGAAGGCGATCGCTTGGGCGTTTTGTCGCGCGGTGGTGGCCATCGGGAGCAAACGTGAAACAAACTCGGGGTACTGAATGCCCCACTGCAGAACCTGCATCCCGCCCATGGAGCCGCCGATGGCCGCGTAGAGGCCCTTCAATCCTAGCCCTTCGGTCAGCAAGGCGTGCTGCGCGGACACCATGTCGGCTATGGAAATCACCGGAAAATCGAGCCCGTAGGGCCGGTCTGTGGCCGGATTCAGGCTGGTCGGGCCGGTTGAGCCCTGGCAACCGCCCAGACAGTTGCTGCAAATCACAAAGTACCGGTTGGTGTCGAGGGGCTTTCCGGGCCCAATCAGATTGTTCCACCACCCAGGACGGAGATCGCTCAAGCTGTGAATCCCCGCACAGTGGTGGTCTCCACTCAGCGCATGGCATACCAAGACCGCATTGTTTCCATCTTTGTTCAACCGCCCATAGGTTTCGTAGCGAATGGTCAGCGCTTCCAGATGATACCCATTTTCCAGCGACATGCCCCCCGCACGCTTGAAATCCTTCCAGCGGATGATCCCAACCTCTCCGGGGTCGTTCTCGGTGGATGTTGTGGGGGGGTCAATCATGCCTTTCCTTCTCCTTCTCCGACTCTTATTTCCCTTCACCGCAAAGGGGCAAACCCTTTCACCGCAATTCTATCGCCGCCCACCCACAACGCCCTAACGGTGTCAAGCATAACCTATCCCCATTTTCACCTGAAAATACCCAGTGCAGGGTACAGGTTTTTTCTTGCACGTAATCGACTAATTCGGTCCTTCTAGTTTTGCTTTTTGCCATAAACCGTAACCTTCACAAAATTTACATTTTTTAAAGCCATCCAACGGTCAACCTAATGATGTCATGCGTTATATAAGTATCTGCGGGCTAAGCGTCTGCTTAATTGGCAGTGTGTATTCTGTGACGGGTCAGGTTGCGCCGGACGCGGGGGCAATGCTGCGCGAAGTCGAGCGAGGGGAATTGCCGGCGCGGTCCGAGGAACCGGCGGTGGAGGTGCGGACGGGCGAAACAGGGGATGGCGCGGGAGCGGAGTCTGCTGGACCCAGTGTCACGCTGAGTGGATTTCGGTTTGAGGGGAATACGGTGCTGACGGGCGGGGAGCTGCAAGCCCTGTTGGCGAGCGAACTTGGCAAGCCGATGCGGTTAGCGGAGCTGAATGCGTTGGGCCGCAAAATACGCGAGGCCTACGCGGAGCGCGGTTATCTGGCGCGGGTTGTTTTGCCTGAGCAGGACCTTGCGGGCGGCATTCTGCGGATGGTGGTGCAAGAGTCCCGTTTGGGGGCGATTCGGGTGGAAGGCATCGAAGAGACCCGGGTGAGCGAGCGAGTGGTGACAGGCACCATCGCGCGCGGCCAAGAGGAGGGAGCCTTACTGCGGTTGGATCAGTTGCAACGGGCGGCGGCCTTGGCCGCGAACATTCCCGGACTGAAGACCAGTGTGATATTGCGGGGCGGCCAAGCTGTTGGAACAACCGACATTTTGGTACCAGTGGAGCCGTTGAGTGCCATCTCGGGGTCGGTATCGCTCGACAATTACGGCGCGGATTCCTCTGGCGAGCTGCGGGCCCTTGTCTCGTTGAGCGTGGCCAGCCCGGCAGGAATGGGGGATCAATTGGCTGTTCTGGGCCTGTTGTCAGAGGGCAACCGGTACGCGGGATTGGATTACACGGTTCCGTTTGGCTACAACGGCTGGCGGATCGGAGCCAATGCCTCGGTGTTGGATTACGAGCTGGTCGGAAATTTCGCGGATCTAGATGGGCTTGGGGACGCGATTGTGGCAGGCGTCTCGGCGACCTTCCCTGCCATTCGCGAGCAGGATACATCGCTGCTGTTCTCGATCCGTTTGCAGCACCGGTCCTATTACAACGAGCTGCGTGGCCTGGAGACCTCTGACAAGACCGTGACCGCGCTGACCTTGGGCGCCAGCTTTGCCAGGACCGACCGGTTCCATCTTGGTGGACGGACCTTTTTCAACGGGCGTCTCGTGGCGGGCGATCTCGATCTCAGCGGAAACGCCTTCAATGCGCTGCAGGATTCATTGGACGGAGAAACGGCCGGCAGTTACCAGAAATTTGAATTCACGGTGGGTCGCTTGCAGCGCCTTGCGGACAAAACGACCCTTTCGCTGAGCCTGAATGGCCAACTGGCTTCGAAGAACCTAGATTCTTCCGAAACCATCAGCCTTGGCGGTGCCAATGGCGTGCGGGCCTACCCGGTTCTGGAAACTACCGGGGATGACGGCTGGTCCGGGACGGTGGAGGTGACGCGTCAGGTGCTCGAAGGACTGGAAGTGCGGGCCTTTTATGACGCCGGATCGGTGAACCGCCGCAGCACCCGGCGCACCGATAGCGACACCGCCTTTATTCATGGGGCTGGCGTCGGAGCAGCGTACGCCCTGCCGGAAGCCATCCGGGCCAATGTTTCTATCAGTCGCCGCATTGGCGATAATCCTGACGCCAATCCAATAGATGGCACGGACAGCGATGGTTCCCTCAAGGAATGGCGCGTCTGGGCCGGTCTTTCCAAATCCTTTTAAGTTGTTGTCACCGACACCGCCGCATCCATGACCATTCCGCACCGAATCCTTCCCGCCTTTTCTTGTCTGACCTTATGGATGTTTGCGCCGGACCTGCCGGGACAAGCCCCACCGGTTGACGCCCTGCCGACGGGAGCCGTGGTCGCCTCGGGGGCGGCTTCCTTTGCGCAGGACCCTGCCCAACTCACCATTGGTCAGGGATCAGACAAATTGGTCATAAACTGGGACAGCTTTTCCATCGGCAGCGATGCCAGCGTTGATTTTCAACAGCCCAGCACAACAGCGGTGGCCCTGAACCGGGTCCTTGGCAGCGACCCATCCGCCATCTTTGGACAATTGACTGCCAATGGTCGGGTCATACTGCTCAATCCCCAAGGGGTCTTGTTCGGGCCGGGGGCGCAGGTTGACGTAGGCAGCCTCGTGGCTTCCACGATGGCGGTTTCCGATGCGGACTTTCTTTCTGGCCAACTGCAGTTGCTCGGTTCGGGCAATGGCAGCGTGGTCAACCAAGGGACCATCACCGCCGATCAGGCAATCGCCCTCCTTGCGCCTGAAGTTCGTAACGAGGGAGCGCTCTTTGCCCAGTTGGGGGCGGTCACGTTGGCTTCTGGGAATGCCTTTACGGTTTCGGTTTTATCCAGTGGCGGGCTCTCTGTCGCGCTTGACGAAGCGGAGCTGGAATCGTTGGCAGAGGCCGGCCACCTTGTTGCGGACGTTTCGGGTCAAGTTGTCCTCTCGGCTGCCGCCGCTGACCAGATCGCCGATGGTGCGGTGACTTCCGACCTTGAAGCAGCGCAGGCCATTGTGCAAAGCCCTGATGGCACCTTTCGCCTTGTCGCGAATTCGGGGACCATCACCGCTGAGACCATCGTTATCGACGCGGGCCCTGTTGGGGCCGCTGATCTGGATGGCAGCCTAGATGCCACAAACCCAAGCGGGATGGGGGGTGACATAGCCGTGACCGGTTTTCGCAACGATGTGGCCCCCACTGCCACTATCGATGCCTCTGGAAGTACCGGCGGGGGAACGATCCGCATTGGGGGTGGATATAAAGGTCAGGACACCAGCATTCGTAATGCGTGGCAGACCGTCGTCCCCGACGGGGTCAGCATTTCCGCCAATGCCACCGATAATGGGGACGGTGGCACCGTCATCATCTGGGCCGACGGCTACACTGGCTACGCCACCGATCTCTCCGCCACCGGTGGCCCCAACGGGGGGAACGGGGGATTTGCAGAAGTCTCCGGTCTCCAATTGCTCAACTTTCAAGGAACCGCCAACCTCACCGCCCCCGCCGGCTCAACCGGTACCCTCCTCCTCGATCCTTACGACCTGACTATTAGCAGTGCTGCGCGAAGCAATGTTTCCACGACGGCCCCATTCATCTCAACA
>JBEAQI010000121.1:0-4541 GCA_041163965.1 Verrucomicrobiota bacterium
GCGGCCCTGCTCCTCGATCCGCTTCTCCAGCGCATCCAACTTGGTCTGCTGTTGCGCGGCAATCAGACGCAGGCGCTCCAAATCAACCTGCAACGTCTCCACATCGCGGTTGTGCTTCTTGATCTGATTCTGCCGCGCCAGAAAACTGCTGTTCTCCTTCCGGGCGCTGTTGTGCCCGGTCAACAGCAGCCCGCGGGAATCCAGTAACTCGCCCTCAACGGTCACCGCACGGTCAAAAAGAAATTCCGGCTCCTTTTCGAGAAAGGCGAGAAAGGCGTCCATGTCCTCGACGACAAGGGATGACCCGAGGTAGGTTCGGAGAAAGGCCTCCACCGCCGGATCCGAGGAATGCACGACTTCCAGAATAGCACGGACTCCCTTCGGAAGTGGCCCGCTGGAAGGTTGCATCATGGAACCCCCGGTGGGATCAGTCAGCAGACTCGCGCGCCCCAGTTGACGGGACTTGATGGCCCCCGACACAGGTCGCAAAAGCGTTTTTTCAGCGATAAAAAGGCCGTCCAGCGCAGGCCCCATCAGGGTTTCCACCGCCAGCGTGTACCCATCCTCGACGCGCAATTTCTTCAAGAAGAGGGCCATTTGGTCAGGCGCCAAGACATCCTCCAGCTTGCCCTTCAAAATCGCTTTGGCCCCCTCGGAAAATCCCTCGAATTTTGCCTGCAGTCCTTCCAAGACCCCCACCTGCGCGGTCAGGCTGGTACGCTTGCGCTCCGCCTCCTGAATCGCCGCCTGCCCCTCCTTGAAAGCGGTCAACTGCTCATGCCGCTTGTCCTTGAGCTCACTCAGGCGCTCCTCCTGTTTGAGCCGGTCCGCTTCCCGGGCCTTGCGGGTCCGCTCCAAGGTGGACAACTCCTCTGCCAGCAAGGCCTCCTCCTCGCGCAACCCTTGAATCTCCTCCGTGAGATTGGCATGTTTGACCTGGTAGGTTTTCAGATCGAGCTCCAGTCCAGTGCAATTGCTCCGCAACCGGGAAATGCTCCCCTCCTTGACCAGCAAGGCCTGCTTAGCCCGCGACAAATCGCTCTCCGCCACTCCAAGCGCCCGCTGGACATCAGCAAGGGCCTGACTGCGCTTCTGAAAGGCCTCGTCGGAATCTCCAAACAAATCCAGCTGCCTCTGCTTGGCCTCGGATTCGCCCACCAAGCGCTTCGCGATGTCAGCCTCGCTCCGCACCAACTCTTCCAGCTCTGCCTCGATCTCGGTCAGACGCTTCTGCAAATCCTGCGCCCGCACCTTCGCCATCTCAGAGCGGTTCGAAGCGTTCTCGCGCTCCCCACGGAGCTCATAAACCGTCTTTTGCGCACTCTCCAGCGCCGTTCGCACTTGGGTCGCCTCCTCGCGCTTTCGTCCAAGGCCCTTTTCGGCAAGGTTCAACTCCTCACTGACTTTGTTAAGGGCCTCCTTGAGCACCTCTCCCTTGCGCCGCAGCTCGCGGGCCTCCTCCTGCAAGGTCAACGAGCGGTAGCCGTGATGCGCCACGTCAAGGCGCACCAACCGCTGATGAATGCGCTGGTACCGCAGGGCCTTCGCCGCCTGCCGTTTCAATGAGCCGGTCTGCCGTGCGACCTCCTCCATGACATCCGAAACGCGGGCCAGATTGGCGTCCACTTGCGCCAGCTTGTTGAGCGCCTCGCGACGCTGCGACTTGTAGCGGGAAATCCCCGCCGCCTCTTCGAAAATGGCCCGACGCTCCGCGGGATTACTCGACAGGACCTGGTCAATCTGGCCCTGCAGCATGAAAGAATAGCTGACCTGCCCCACCCCAGTGTCGACAAACAAGTTGTGGATGTCCTTCAACCGGCAGGATTTGCCATTAATGCTGTAATCGCTGCCGCCATCACGCACCACCCGGCGGGAAACCTCGACCTCATTGTAGGCCACCCCAAGGCTCTCCTCGCAGTCCGCGAAAACCAGCGTCACCTGGCACAAATTCACCGGCTTGCGCTGCGACGTTCCTTGGAAAATGACGTCCTGCATCGCCCCTGCACGGAGGGATTTCGCGCTTTGCTCGCCCAAAACCCACCGGATCGCGTCGGCAATATTGCTCTTCCCGCACCCATTCGGGCCCACTATGGCCGTTACCCCGCGCTCAAGCTCCAACCGGGTGGGATCCGCAAAACTCTTGAAACCGTGGAGCCTAAGTTCTTTGAGATACATTCAATCGTGGTCAGTTTGGTGAAAAACTCCGCATTCAAGGAAGACTCGCCGTCTCAGCAAGGAATAATTCTCCACCGCGCACGCCCAACCGCCATCGCTCCACCCGCCCAATCATGAATACCGTCCGTCTCCCCTATTCCATAGGGCATTCATCGGATTGGGGATTTGCAAAATCGGCCACATATGGGTAACATCCCAAACCACCACCTTCAGCATCAAATCCATGAAAACCTTGTCCTCACTTGCTCTTCTGGTCCTCCTTGTGTTCCTTCCTGCCATGCAAGCAGAAACCGACCGCCCCTCACCACCCGAAGCCCCGTCCAAGGCGGCCTCCCTCGTTCTCGGAGGGGGCTGCTTCTGGTGCGTTGAAGCACTCTATGAACGCCTCGAGGGCGTCATCGGGGTGGTCTCCGGTTACGCCGGCGGATCGGTTCCAAATCCAACGTATAAAGCGGTCTGCAGCGGCTCCACCGGCCACGCCGAGGTCGTCCGTATCGACTTTGACCCGCAACTCGTCTCCCTGCGCGAGTTGTTGGACTTCTTTTGGGTGGCCCATGACCCCACCACGCTGAATCGCCAGGGAGCGGATGTGGGCACGCAGTACCGCTCAATCATCCTTTACGCGGATGCGGAACAAAAAATCGCCGCGGAAGCCTCCCTCGGCGCGGCGGCAAAACAATTCAGCAAGCCTATTGTCACCGAATTGGCCCCTCTGACGGAGTTCTATCCGGCAGAGGTCGAGCATCAGGATTATTTTCAGAACAATCTGAACGCGCCGTATTGCCGCTTTGTCATTGCCCCCAAGTTGAAGAAGCTTGAATCCTGATCAAGGACCCCTAAGTTGCTGATCATGAAACGCCTTCTTCCGCTTCTCGTGATGCCACTGCTTCTGGGCGGTTGCGTCTTCAATCGCTCCTATGACGCGCTTCCGGCCCCAACATCTGTCTCTTTGGACCGAATGATGGGCAATTGGTTTGTCGTGGCCTCGATCCCCACCGTCTTCGAGCGGGCTCCCTTCGCCGCCACCGCGTCCTTCAACCGCGCCGAACGGGGAATCGATGTCGAATACACCTTTCTTAGCGATGGATTCGACGGAAAACAGCGGCGCATCGGAGCCCGTGCGATGGTCGACAATCCGGGCATCAATAACGACTGGACGCTGTCCGTGGCATGGCCCTTTGGCACAGACATCCGAATCATTCATACCGAACCGGATTACTCCATGGTTGTCCTCGCCAGTCCGGACCGGAAAAAGGCCTGGATTCTCTCCCGCAGGCCAACTGTCGACCGGCCAGCCTATTCGGACATCATCCTGCGTCTGCAGGATTTGGGATTCAATGTCGGCAACATCCGCAATATCCCACACCGCGCCTGACAGCCACCGCATCCATGGGCGCGTCTTCGCTTTCGTTTAAGTGGCTTTCAAAACGAGCGGCCGGTCTGCTCCTGCACCCCACCAGCCTCCCCGGCGCCTACGGAGTCGGAGTCCTCGGGCAACATGCTTTTGCCACGGTGGACTTCCTCAAAGAAGCGGGCATCGATTACTGGCAAATGCTGCCGCTCGGGCCCACCGGCTTTGGGGATTCGCCCTACCAAAGTCTCTCCATCTTTGCCGGAAACCCCTACCTAATCGATTTTCAGCCGCTCCTTGAAAACGGCCTGCTCCTGCCCAATGAGCTCCATGCCCTTGAGGATATTCCCGCTGACCGTGTCGATTTTGCCCGCTTATACCTGATCAAACAGCCGCTGCTGCGGCTAGCCTACCGCCGCTTTAAGGAACAAAAGCGGGCCTACCTTCCAAACTACGGCCTCTTTGATGATTTCCAGCAGCGGGAGGCGCACTGGTTGGAAGCCTTTTGCGGCTACATGGCCTTGAAGGAAGCCTTCAACGGGGCATTCTGGGGCGATTGGCCCACCGGATGCCGCACCCTTGCGGCCGCCCGTCAGTCCAGGGAATGGCAGGCCAGCGCCCCCGCCCGCGAGGCCCACGCCTTCAATCAATATCTCTTCCATGGGCAATGGCGGGAATTAAAAAGCTACGCGAGTCAGGCAGGAATCGAGATCATCGGGGATGTCCCGATCTTTGTCGCCCTCGACAGCGCCGATGTCTGGGCCGAACCCCACCTCTTTGAAATGTCCAAGGCCGGCCAACCAGACGTTGTCGCCGGCGTCCCGCCCGACTATTTCTCAGCCACCGGCCAACTTTGGGGAAATCCGCTCTATGCCTGGAAAGCCATGGAAAAGGACGGCTACAACTGGTGGATTCGTCGCCTCCAGAGCGCCTTTGACCTCTTTGACGTGGTGCGATTGGATCACTTCCGCGGGTTTCACGACTACTGGCGGATTCCCGCCGGGTCCGCCGACGC
>JBEAQI010000122.1:0-8663 GCA_041163965.1 Verrucomicrobiota bacterium
CGGGCAGGTCAAACTGTCCAGCTCCTGAGCCTCTCCGCTCACCCGGAGGTCACCGGCCGCAACGGGATCCGCCTTGTCGCGGACGGCCTACTGGAAGATTTCGCCACTACCGCGCCGTCTCTGGTGGTGGTCCCCGGCGGCCCGGGCCACAGCGCCCTATTGGCCAATCAGGCCGTTCTCCATTTTCTACGGGCCCATGCCGCCCGGGGGGGCTGGCTGGCTTCGATCTGCGCGGGCCCGCTGGTCCTGGAAGAAGCCGGCCTGCTGGCGGGCAAGCGCTTCACCGCCTTTCCCGGCACCGCTCATCTCTTTGACATCCCGCCGCTTGACGAGCCGGTCGTTTGGGATGACCGCCTGATCACCTCGCGGGGCGCGGGGACCGCTTTCCCCTTTGCCCTGGACTTGGTCGAGGCGCTCTGTGGAAAGGCTCAGGCCCAAGCCATTGCCACGGAGACCTGCTACCGCGGATAAATCACCGTCGCCTCGCTGGCGTTGTTCAGCTGCGCCGGACTGAGTGGGGCCCGTTTTCCGGTGGCGGTGTCCAGAATCATCAGGCGACTCGTCCGGGACGTCCGCTCCGTGTAAATCAGGTGCCGGCCATCGCGCAACCAGACGGGATGAACCGCATCACCGGCCCCCCTCGTGAGGATGGTGCTCTGAGCTTTGCGATAATCGTAGACCGCCACCTCAAACTCCCCGGCCGAGGCCGCCGTAAAGGCGATCAGGCTCGGCTCGCGGGGATTCCAAGTGGGTTCGGAGCAGTTGCGGCTGATATCCGTCCGCAGGCGTTCCATGGAACGACTCTGGACACTCATGACGTAAACCTGAGGCCCTCCCATTTGGTCGGAGGTGAAGGCCAGTCGAACGCCGTCCGGGGACCATGCTGGGTCTGCCTCAAGGCTCTTGGTACGGGTCAACTTCTGCAGATTGCGCCCCTGCGGATTGGCGACATAGAGATCGGAATTGCCCGACCCGCTCAGGATCATGGCCACTTGGCGCCCATCCGGGCTGAAGGTGGCGCCGGTGTTGGTCCCCTTGAAACCCGCAAAGACCGTCCGCTGCCCGGTACTCAAATCCACCTGGTAAATATCCGGAAACCCGCTGCCATGGTAGCTGGTGTAGAGGAGGGTACGCCCGTCCGGAGAAAGATTCGGAGAAAGGCACTGGGAGCGGTCGCGGGTCAGTTGCTTGAGTTCCTGAAAAAGAAGGTCGCTGGTGTAAACCTCCGCATGGCCGGTGCGGTCGGAAATGAAGGCGATCCGGCTGGCGAAGAAACCTGGCGTTCCGAGGGTGCGCTGGACCGCGGCATCGGCTGCAAGCGCAAGGGCCGATGGGCCCGGAAAGCGTTCCTCCCACAACCGCTGCCCTGCGGAGCTGATGGTCAGTTGAACCCCGCTTCCGACCGGCTCCATGCGGAAGACAAAATCCTCTCCCGAGGCCACCACCTCCATGCCCCCATGCAGCCCGAACAGACGGGTCCCCCCCGCCACCAGATCGGCATTCCCTTCCAGCCGGATTTGGCGACTCCGGACCTCGCTTGTGCCAATCACATCCGGTAGCTGAATCGCTCCCTGCCCAAAGAGGGATACGCTGAGAAAAAAGAGGAGGACGAAGGGAAATCGGTTCATGACGGATTGGCTCAAAGGTGTCTTTTGGACATTGAATTCACTCTGACCATTGCCATGCAAGCGGAAAGGGTTTTGCTGTGGGTTTCAACGGTATTCAAATCAAGCCATGCCTGACAAAGAAATCATCCGCAGCGCGCTCAAGGCCGTCAAATATCCGGGTTTCAGCCGCGACATCGTATCTTTTGGACTGGTGGAGTCCATCGCCGTGGAAGGGTCCGGGGTCTCCGTCCGACTCCAAGTCACGACCGGCGACAGCACCGTCCCGCAAAAGTTGAAAGCCTCCGTGGAAGAGGTCCTGAAGAGCGTTGACGGCGTCGATCACGTCCAGGTGGAAGTGGTTGTGCAGACCGCGAAAGGTCAGGGCGGGGCCCAAAAGCCGGCCCTTCCGGGCGTCAAGCACATCATCGCCGTGGCCAGCGGGAAGGGCGGTGTCGGGAAGTCCACCGTCTCCGTCAATCTTGCCTGCGCGCTGGAGCGCCGCTTGCGCTACGAACCGGGCTATCGGGGAGTCGGCATCTTCGATTGCGATATCTATGGTCCCTCCATTCCGATGATGATGGGCCTGCATTCACGCCCGGAGATCCGCGAAGACCGCATTGTCCCCCCCTCCAACTACGGGATTCGGGTCATGTCCATGGCCCTCTTAATCGATGAGTCCTCGCCAGTTGTCTGGCGCGGTCCGATGATCAACAATGCGATCTCGCAATTCACCAATCACGTCGAATGGGGCGAACTGGACGTGCTGGTGGTGGACTTGCCTCCCGGAACCGGCGATGCACAACTATCCTTGGTCCAGACCCTGCCTGTGGACGGGGCCGTCATTGTCACCACCCCCCAACCAGTCGCCGTCAACGTGGCCCGGCGCGGGGCCATGATGTTTGAAAAAGTCAATGTGCCCATTCTCGGGGTCTGCGAAAACATGAGCTACCTCGATGCCGGGGAGGGACGACGCCTCCACATCTTTGGCGAGGGCGGCGGTCAATGGACCGCGGACGCCCTCGAGACCGCCCTCCTCGGCCAGATTCCGCTCGACAGCGAAATCCGCGAAGGGGGTGACCGCGGCGTGCCGATCGCCATCGCCTACCCAGACAGCGCTCCCGCCAAAACGTTCCAGTCCATCGCCGAACAGCTCATCACCCGCCTCCGCAAAGGCTGAACGACCTCTCCATGCCCACCGTTGGGAGTTCGGTGACAGGGATGTTGCTTAGGGACAAAAAATGCGGCTTTCGTCACATATTTGGTTTGCCCATGGGCCACCGCTCGGCAAGTTCAACACACCGGCAGGAATAAGCCCTGATGACAGCCAATCCAAAAAACCGATTAACCCGCCAAACGGAGACCGATCCCTCCCGCGGCAACCCGGTCTTGCAGCGCTCCAGTCTCTACCGTGAGTTTCTCGCGGAACGGGAGGAAATCCTGCGACACAAGTGGATTGAATCCGAAAAGGCGGGCAAAGATATTGGCTTTGAGCGGGCCCTTCTGGACTGGATCCGGCGACACCGGGACGACTGGCGGGCCTCCCGCCGCCAAAGCCAAGCCTAACGGCGTGGCCCACCGATCGCCCACAGGGCCGCCACCACAAATTTGGCCACGATCTCCCCGCCGATCACCTTGAGGAGGACCAGCGGTGGAAAGAATCCGCTCCCGGCAAAGGCCACCACGTTGAACAGAATCGAGTCCACTGGGATGCTGACCGCATTGGAGCGCATGACCCGGCCAAGCCAACTCCGGTCACGATAATACTGAAAAACCTCCGTGTCCGCACTCTCGGCAACGACAATGGCCAGAAAAGAGGCCAAAAAGACCCGCCAGCCATTTTCTGTCAGCATCGCCACTCCCTCCCCCAGCCACACCCAGCCATGGAGTTCAAGTACCCGCACCAAAGGCGTTCCCCAGAGATAGCGAACACTCAGCAGGAGGGCCAAATTAAGCACCGCGGCGAGCGCGATCACGGCATACACAAAGGGGCGGCCGCGGGCATGCAGGCGGTCCCGCTGCGTGAAGGTGACCCCGAAGATGAGCGTTCCCACAGACACGAGGACGCCTGTTCCGGGAGCCACCTCGAGAGGAAGAAAAAGGGTCGCGGTGAGGTTGGCCAACAAAACTGCTCCAATGTACACAACCGCGGCAAGCATGCCCGGCAACAGAGCGCACTCGCGTGGCCGGAGCAAGTTCAGAATACCATTGCTTCCCAGCGGGACGGGAATTGAAATAAAGGCAGTCTGGATATCCGTGTGGGACAACATTCGCCAATCAACTCCAAGGAAGGCCCCGCCTCGCAAAGCGGTCGGGCGCGTCCGCCCCACCACATGAGGGCCTTTCGACAGGGGCTCTGGAAAGAATTTCAGCGGCGAAACCATCTGCAGTATTTTCCCTTGCGCGGCGCTCTGCGCGACTACACTCGCGCTGCCGCGGCGCGGGACCTGCGGGCCGGCCTCAACGTGGCCCTTTTGGCATTCCCGCAAGGCATGGCCTACGCCGCCATCGCCGGCCTGCCTATCCAGTATGGGATCTACGCCTCGGCCGTCGCAGCCATTCTCGGCCCCATCCTCTCCGGGTCCCGCTTTGTGATCCTTGGTCCCACCAACGCCACCTCCGTCCTGGTTTTTGCCTCCTTCCTCAGCCTCGGGGTTACCTCCATGGCGGAAAAAATCAGCCTCATTTCCCTGATCGTTTTTCTCAGCGGCCTTTTCCTGGTCCTTGGGGCCTTTCTCAAGATCGCCAACCTCATCCAGTATATTTCGCGCTCCGTCATCACCGGTTACATCACCGCGGCCGCCATCTACATCATCGTCAACCAGCTCAAAAAAGTCCTCGGGTTTGATTTCGTCCTGCCGGAAGGCTCCACCTTTTTAACGGTCATCTGGCTGACCCTCACCTCCCTGCCGCAAACCTACTGGCCCTCCGTGCTGCTTTCGTGCATGACCCTGGGCATCTACCTCCTGCTGGATGGGTATTTCAAAAAGCTGCCGAACGTCGCCATCACCCTTGTGCTGATGTCGGGCGTCGGGGTGCTTATGGAACTGGCCATGCCCCCAGAATGGCTGGGCCAGGGCTTTGCCACCCTCTCCGCGGTCGACGCCACGCAGTGGCGCTTCACCATTCCCACCCTCGATGGCGACCTCGTCGGCCAACTGGCCAGCGTCTCTCTTGTCATCGCCTTTCTGTCCATCCTTGAGGGAACCTCGATCGGCAAATCGCTCGCCTCGCGCGCCGGCCGGCGCCTCGACTCGAATCAGGAAATGTTCGGCATGGGCCTCGCCAACATCGGCTGCGCCTTCTTTCAAGGCATGCCCGCCTCCGGTTCCCTGAC
Organism: Verrucomicrobiota bacterium; assembly: GCA_041163965.1. Classification (GTDB taxonomy): domain Bacteria; phylum Verrucomicrobiota; class Verrucomicrobiia; order Opitutales; family Oceanipulchritudinaceae; genus Oceanipulchritudo. The sequence goes on from JBEAQI010000122.1 coordinate 4,942, forward strand.
CCGCTCCCAGCTCAACTGGAGCAGCGGCGGGGCCACCGCCCTTTCCAGCATGGTCTCCGGTCTCCTGTGTGCCCTTGGGGCCTACACCCTGGGTCCTTACACGGGTTATATTCCCGTCAGTGTGCTGGCCGTCCTCGTCATCCTCATTGGCCTGTCCCTGATCAACCGGCACATCCTGCGCATTGTCTGGAATGCCACCGGCTCGGACCGCCTCGTCTTCATAACAACCTTTTTGGCGGCCCTCCTGGTGCGGCTGGACTTCGCCATCATCCTTGGGGCTGGGGTCTCGGTGCTGCTCTTCCTGCGCAAGGCCGCCCAACCGGAACTGACGGAATTCGCCCACGATGAAAGTGGAGAACTGACGCCTGTCAGTGATTCCGTGAAACGGGCCCGCCCGGAAATTTCGATCGTCCATGTCGAGGGAGACCTCTTCTTTGGTGCGGCCGAGCTCTTCCGCGACCAGATGCGCCGCGTCTGCGAGGAACCGCTCCTGCAGATTGTCATCCTCAAGCTCCGCAACGCCTACCACCTCGATGCCACCAGCGTCCTCGCGCTCGAGGAACTGATCCGCTACATGCGCGAGCAAGGCCGGACCCTGCTGATTTCCGAGGTGCGCAAAGATGCCGTCCGGATCTTTCGCAAAAGCGGGCTTATCGACATCATTGGGCGGGAAAATATCTTCCCGGATCGTCCCTCCAACCCAACCTATGCCACCGCCAAGGCCCTCGGGCGAGCCGCCCGCCTCCTCGGTGGACAAGAGGCCGACGTCCGCATCTTTCTCGGCAAATCGCGCAAAACGAGTCCCTGAACACCGAACTTTTTGCTTTATCTGCATAGGCGTATCGCCATCCTTCCCCTTACCGCACGCCGCAACATGGAACACGTCATCGAACTCACGGTCAGTAACAGGATGGGCATTCATGCCCGTCCGGCAGCCATGATTGTGCGCGTGGCCAACAAATACAGCGCCGATATTCTGGTCGAAAAGGACGAGGAACAGGTCAACGGCAAATCCATCATGGGCCTGATGATGCTGGCCGCCGGAAGTGGATCCAAATTGCGCTTCATCGCCAACGGAAAGGACGCCGAGGTGATGTTGCGGGAAATGCAATCGCTCTTCGAAAGGAAGTTTGAGGAATCCTGAACTTGACAGCGATCCCGCAAATCCTTGCTTTGGTCGTTTTTTCCAAAGGAGTTAGCCATGCAACCCACTTATAGACCCTCTCGTTTGAAGCGCGCCCGGCGCTTTGGTTTTCGTGCCCGCAAGGCGACCCGCGGTGGTCGCGCGGTCCTTCGCGCCCGTCGGGCCCGGGGTCGCCACAAGCTGAGTGCCTGAGGCATTCCGCCGCGCCATGCGGTTCACGCCTCGTCAGCACATTAAACATCAGTCGGATTTCGCAAAAGTCCGCTCCTCCGGACAAAGACGGGAGGGCGGACTTTTTTGTCTGAATTTTCTCTGCCTGCCGGAGCGGCAGCCCCCGCTGCGGCGCTTGGGGGTCATTGCCACTCGTCGGTATGGCAACGCGGTCGCCCGCAACCGCGCCAAACGGCTCCTACGAGAGGCCTTCCGGGCACGCCAGGACCGGCTTCCTCCCTCCGTGGACATTGTTCTGATCGCCCGTGGAGGCCTCCGCCATGTCACCATGGAACGCCTTGTGGAGGCCATGGAAACGGCATTCGGCAAAATCAGCACCGCGCCCGCTCGACTGGATTGATTTCGATGCGCACGCTGCTGCTGATTTTATTGCGGATCTATCAGCTCACCCTGTCGCCGGTCCTGCACCTGCTGGCCCCGGGAGGGGGATGCCGATTCTACCCGACCTGCTCCGCCTACGCCATGGAGGCCGTTCGGGTTCACGGAGCCGCCAAGGGCCTGTGGCTGGCTTTGAAACGCTTGGGCCGCTGCCATCCTTGGGGCGGTCATGGCTTTGATCCGGTCCCCCAAGGTTGTTCTTGCACCCCACGCACCGATCCTCAGCATCCTGACCTTTCCGGCCACGCGGCCTCCCAGTCCCCTTCCACTCATTCTCAGACGGATTCCTCGAATGGATAAAAAAAGTATTTTTCTCGGCATTTTGTTCCTCTCCGGAGGCTTTCTGCTCATGACATGGAACGGCATGCAGCGCTCCAAGGCGCTGCAGGAGCAGTTGCGTGAAGAGGTGACCCAGAATGAGCAGGCGCTGGAACAGCAACGGGAATGGGAGGACCGCGCCCCTGCACCGGCGCCGGAGTTGCGGCCCGCACCGGCGCTTGCCACGCCCGTCGTCACCACTCCCGTGGAAACCGCCGAGGAACAGCGGATTGTTCTCAGCGGCTCCGGTCTGAACCTGCAACTGACAACGTTCGGCGGGGCCATCTCCACCATCACCTTAAACGAGTATACTGAGGACAACCCACACACCACCGACAATCCGGCCCCGATGCAACTCAACGGGGTCGCGGACTCACCCGCCCTTGGCCTGAACCGAGCCCTCAACGGACAAATGGTCCCGATGGCTTCCATCTACGAACTGGCGGATTCCTCCGGGCAGCACGCACGCTTCACGACCACCCTGCCGGACGGTCTCATCATTGAGCGGACGTACCGGCTTTCGAATGGCAACGAGGGAAATCCTTACCTCGTGGCGCACCAAACGACCTTCCGGAATCCCACCGCTCAGGCCCTGAGCCTGCCACCGGCCTTTATTAACCTCGGGACCGCCGCTCCGACCGATGCCGATTACATGGGGTTCAATCTGAACGCCTCCTACCTGATGAACGGCGACTACGACAATATTCCGGCGAGCAAATTCGCGGGAGGGGGATTCCTCTTTAAAAAACAGCCCAAGGATCGCATCGAAGAGCGGGGCCTGATTCAATGGGGCGCCGTTAAAAACCAGTTTTTTGTCACCATCTTCACCCCTGAGGAGCCGGCCGAGGCCATCGTTGCCCGTGGTCACCGGTTCCCGCTCAACCCCAGCACCGGAAAAATTCCGATGGGGGTGACCGCCGCCCTTGAGTTTCCCATCCCGGTCATTGGCCCGGGGCAGGCCTATACTCTATCCGGCAACTTTTATGCCGGCCCGAAAAACCTGACCCAGTTGGAGAGATTGGGCCTGCAGCAGGACGAGGTGATGCAGTTGGGGTGGTTTCTGGGGATGTTTCTGGGGCTTATCAGCTTTGTCGCCAAGGCCCTCCTGACCCTCCTCGGGAGCATTGAGGGCGTCTTTGGCAATTGGGGCATCGCCATCATCCTCACCACCTTCGTGATCCGGTTGCTGCTCTGGCCCCTCACCGCCAAGGCGGCCCGGGCCAGCAAGCGCATGCAAAAACTGCAGAAGCCCCTGCAGCAGATCCGCGAAAAATATCAGGACAATCCGCAAAAGCTGAATCAGGAAATGATGAAGCTTTGGAAAAAGCACAAAATCAACCCGCTCTCAGGATGTTGGCCGGTGCTGCTCCAGTTCCCGATCTTCATCGCCTTTTTCAACCTGCTGCGCAATTCCTCCGACCTGCGCTTCGCGGAATTTCTCTGGATGAATGATCTGTCAATGCCGGATGCGAGTATTCCCCTGCCGGGCGGTCCCTACCCGCTTCTGGGATCGGCCATCAATGTTCTCCCCTTTGTCTGGCTGGTTTCGATGTATTTTCAAATGAAGATGATGCCTCAGCCGTCCATCGACAATACCCAAGCCAAGGTCATCAAATGGATGCCATTCATCTTCTTTCCCTTTACGTACTAT
>JBEAQI010000123.1:0-7038 GCA_041163965.1 Verrucomicrobiota bacterium
CCACATGGCTGGCGTGGCGCGCGATCCGCCGGCGGCCTGCCGGCCAAATTTATCGCGGTCGATGGCCGATTGCGCGACCTCTACTTTTTCCCACGGCACGTCCAGTTCCTCAGCGAGGATCATCGGGAGGGAGGTTTTAACCCCTTGACCAATTTCCGGGTTGCTGGCGAAAAGCACGATCCGCCCGGTCGAGTGGATTTGAATGAAGCCGTTGGGCTCGAAGGCATTGCCGGTTGAGGTTGAGCCAATAGTTTGCTGTCCGAAGGAAAGAAGCAGACCGCCAGAGGCCAGCGAGCTCACTTTCAGGAAGTCGCGTCGATCCATGCTGCTGCTCATGCCATTCCTCCGTTGGCGGTGGCTTGAATGGCCCTACGAATGCGGACATAGGTTCCACAACGGCAGAGATTGCCCCGCATGGCAGCATCGATCTCCCCAGCCGTGGGGGTCGCATTTCTTTTGAGCAAGGCGGCCGCGGTCATGATTTGCCCGGCTTGACAGTAGCCGCATTGGGGCACGTCTTCCTTGATCCAAGCTTCTTGGAGCGGATGGAGGTCGGGACCGTCGCCAAGGCCTTCGATGGTGGTGATGGCTCGGTCCGCTAGGGTTCCCACCGGAAGCAGGCAACTACGGGCAGCGGAACCGTCGAGGTGAACCGTGCATGAACCACATAAGCCCCGGCCGCACCCGTATTTCGTCCCCACCAGGCCAAGGTCGTCGCGCAGCACCCAGAGGAGCGGCTTTGAAGGATCCACATCCACTGAATGCGGGGAACCATTGATATTCAGGTCGATTTCCATGAGAATGAAAGGATTAGGCGAAGCTTGTTTTCCGCGCCGCTGTTTGTCATTTAACAGGAGTATGCGGGAAATCCATCCCAAAATTCTTTCATGGCTCGAAGGAGGGCGGCCGTGGGTTTTGGCGACGGTGGTCAAGGCTGGACGGCCGGCCCCGCGCGGCGCCGGGGCGGTCATGGCGATCCGGCCCGATGAGCAGCTCTTCCATGGATCCGTGAGTGCCGGGTGTGTGGAGGCGGTGGTGGTGGAGACCGCATTGAAGACGTTGGGCGATGGTAAGACCCGGTGGGAGCGTTTTTCCGGGGAGGCTGGATTTCCATGGGAAGTGGGGATGAGCTGTGGGGGCCAGATGACGGTTCGGTTGGACCGGATTGATCCCGCGCTGGATTCCCTGCCTTGTACGGCTCTCGCGACTCTTTTGCAAGAGGGGGTGGCGGGGACCCTTGTCATGCGGGCCGGGCGGTTATCCGTCTTCAGTGAGGGGGAGGCTGTTGGCGCATGGGGGGATGATATCCAGTCGTGCCTCGCCTGTTTCAAGGAAAGCGGTGGACCGGTTGCGGAATACGATACAGGGGGCGGCATGACATTGCTCTATCAGATTGTTCCGCCCCGGCGGCTGTTTATCGTGGGGGCCGGACATATTGCCCTTCACCTGGTTCCCATCGCGCACCACCTTGGTTTGGAGACTGTTGTGATTGATCCGCGGGACGCTTATCTGAGAGAGGAACGCTTTCTGGAGCGGCCCCATCGGGTGCACCGCGACTGGCCGCGGGCCGCTTTTGCGGCTTACCGTCTCGGGGCGCAAGACGCCGCGGTGCTGCTCACCCACGATCCCAAAATTGACGATGAGGCCTTAGCGGTGCTGCTGAGTGGTTCCTGCGGTTACATAGGCGCCCTTGGCAGCGTCCGCTCACATGAGGCGCGAAGACGGCGCCTAGAGCGACTTGGGTTTGCAGAGGCGGACCTGTCCCGCGTGGACGCCCCGGTTGGCATCCATATCGGGAGCCGCACCCCGGCGGAAATCGCGATCAGCATCGCGGCTGGTCTCATTCAGCACCAGCACGAGCATGGGAATGGGCATGGCGTTCCCTTTTGAGCGCATCGCGGGGTGTGTCCTTGCGGCGGGTGCTTCCCGCCGCATGGGAGAGGTGAACAAACTCCTCCTTTTGCAGGACGGAATTCCGCTGGTCCGTCGCTTGGTGGAGCGTTATCTGGATGCTGGCGCCTCGCGATTGCTCGTGGTTGTAGGGCATGAGGCCGAGTTGATCCGGGCCGCTTTAGGGGATTTGCCGATTCTGTTTGTTGACCACGTTGGATACAATGAGGGAATGGGCAGCTCTGTGGCGGCCGCCATGCCCCACCTTTCCGCAATGGAGCTCGAGGGATTTTTTGTATCGCCGGGGGACCTGCCTGACCTGACGGTGTCCGCCATTCAATTGCTGGAGGCGCGTTTCCGGCAGACTTCCCTGCGTCAGGTGGTGAGGCCTGTCCACCGGGGCTTGCCCGGCCATCCCGTCTTTTTTCCGGCACATTGGATTGACCGTTTAAGCGTTTTGCGGGGTGAGGAGGGGGCCCGTCGGCTAATTGGTCCCGGCGACCGCGTCCTGGTGCCAATAGACAATCCCGGGGTTATCCGGGACGTCGACACGCCCGCGGATTGGGGGTGAGGCCCGCTCTGACCAAGCGAGTTATTATCAAAGGCGGCCGAGTTGGCGGAGTTGGTGGACGACGCGGAGGGCCATGCTGCTACGGTTCATGATGTAGAGATGAAAGGCCCGCAGGCCGTGGTCCATGAGATCGGCGATTTGCCGGACGGTCCAGTCGACGCCGATGGTTTCGAGGGCCACAGGATCTTCCGCGGCTTGCTGGAGAGCCTCTTCCAATTCCTCGGGGAGGTGTTGGCAAAAGCGCCGTGCCTGTGCTGCGGAGCGGGCTGGCATGAGTCCAGGAAGGACCGGGACACTGATCCCGTAATCACGGCATCGCGCAAGCCAGTCCAAGAAGGTCCGGTTGTCGTAAAAGAGCTGAGTGGTGACAAAGGCCGCGCCGGCCTCGACCTTGGTCTTGAGGTGGCGAAGGTCCTCCTCAGCGCTGGGCGCCTCCGGATGCACCTCCGGATACCCCGCCACCCCACTGCAGAATTCCGGAAATTCATCGTGAATCAGCCGGACCAGATCGCTGGCGTGCGCGAGGCCATCGGGTGCAGCGGTGAAGGTCGCCGCGCCTTTGGGGGGGTCGCCCCGGAGGGCCATGATGTTGCGAAAGCCGGCGTCGCGATAGGTGGTGAGGAGCTCGCGCAGCTCTGCCCGACTCGCTCCCACACAGGTCAGGTGGGGCATCACTTCAAAGCCATGCTCCTCGCGCAGTGCGAGCGCGTAGCGCCATGTCCGGTCGCGCGTCGTTCCACCCGCCCCATAGGTGATGGAAACAAAGTCTGGCTGGACTTCCCGGCGCAGCTCCCGCGCCGCCTCAACGATCTGCTGCCCTCCCGCCTCGTCCTTGGGCGGATAAAATTCCACCGAGATCAGCGGCTTCTGTCCAAGAAGCATTTCCCCAATCGACTTTGCCATACGCATCAACCCATCAGGATTTGATGATGCGTCTAATGTAAAGCCAGAAGTTAGGCGGAGGCCCGATTTTGTTCCGTTTGGAGACGCAGTTGACCGCAGGCGGCGTCGATGTCGTGTCCCTTTTCCTTGCGGATGGTGAAGGAGACGCGGTGGTCGCGGAGGACCTTGGCGAAGGCGGTTTGGCGGGCGTTATTGGGGCGTTTCCACGGGAGGCCTTCGACGCGGTTGTAAGGGATGAGATTAACGTGGGCGTGGAGATCTCGGGCGATATCGGCGAGGAGATGGGCCTGTTCGAGAGAATCGTTGACCTCCTCGATGAGGATAAACTCGAGGGTGAGCATTCGGCCGTGTTTTTCGGAGAAGGTTTTGACGGCGGGGAGGAGCGTTTCGAGCGGGTATTTCCGATTGATGGGCATGATTTGTTCTCGGACCTCGTTGGATGCACCGTGGAGGGAGAGGGCGAGGCGGAACTGGACTGGTTCGTCGGCGAGGCGCAGAATTTGAGGGACGAGGCCGGAGGTGGAGACGGTGATGCGGCGGGCACCCATGTGGAGGCCCCATGGCGCGTTGAGAGCGCGGATGGCAGCAATGACGGCGTCGTAGTTGGCGAGCGGTTCCCCCATTCCCATGAAGACCACGTTATCGATGGGAAAGTCCTTGGAGGCGGTGGAGCGACGGTCTTCGAGGCGTCCGACGTGAATGAACTGGGCGATAATTTCAGCGGCGGAGAGGTTACGTTTCCAACCGGCGAGGCCGGAGGCGCAGAATTTGCAGCCGTAGGCACAGCCGACCTGGGAGGAGACACAGATGGTCTTGCGGGACGTTTCCGAGCCCACGCCCTGCTGTGGATAGCGGATCAGGACCGTTTCGATGAGCGAGCGATCGGGGGCCTCGAGGAGCAGTTTCTCGGTAATATCGCTGGCCTGCTTGAGGAGAAGGACGCGATTCGGAAAGAGGCTGGCGTTGTCCTTGAGCCAGTTGATGAGGGTAGTGGGCAGGTTTGACATCTCGTCGAAGGACTGAACCCGCTTGCGGTAGATCCAGTCGAGCAACTGATTGACCCTGAAGGCTGGCAGATCGGAAGGCAGAAAGGCCTTAAGGTTGTCTGGGGAGAGGCCGAGGAGGGAGGGGGGCGAATCGGTAGGCGTCGAGGTGGACATAGGAAGCAAGGATGGAGCCGAGGGAAGCCTGCTCCTGTCAACGCAAATTGGCGTGTTGGAGCGCGTGTTGGGAGACAAGCGGCTTGCCATTGACAGTGGTGCTTTCAGAGTGCGGGCCGATGAAGGAGAGCGAATCAAGGCGTTGGCCGTGGTGGGGTGGAGCAAGCGGGTGGGGAGGCCCGGTGCTGATTCTGCTCTTTGGCGCGACATTTGTGGTGGAGTGGACGCGTGCCCCGGTGGCGCCCATCTGGCCCAGTATTGTGGCGCTGGTGGCGGTCTTTGCGACGCGCAACGTCCTCGGTGGTCTCCTATTTGGGGCGGTGACGGGGAGTATCCTCCTGATGGACGGCCAGTTCTGGCGCGTTCCGCTCGACTTGGTGGAGACCCATCTTCTTCCCAATTTCAGCAGCGGATGGAAGACTGGGGCGGTGATTTTCACGCTCCTGTTGGGCGGGTTTGTTCACCTGCTGGAGCGCGGCGGCGGGTTGCAGCGCCTCTTGGGCAAGCTGTTGCATGGACAGAGCCCGAGGAAGGTGGAGTCCGGGGCGGCGGCCTTCGGGCTCTTGTGTTTTTTTGACGGGTTGGCGAACAGCCTGATGGTGGGCAGGATATTTCGACCGATGGCGGCCCGTTCCGGGGTGAGTCGGGTGCGGTTGGCATGGATTGTGGATACGACCAGCGCGTCGGTGGCCTGTGTGGCAGTGATATCAACCTGGATCGCCTACCAGCTGGCGATGATCCGTGAAGGGTACGCGATGGCGGGTCGGTTGGAGGAGGCGGAGCCATACGCCCTCTTCTTTGCGAGTATTCCCCACAATTACTATGTTTGGTTTTCTTTGATTTTATTGACGTACGCCATTTGGCGCCAATGGAACGTGGGGCCAATGGAGCGGGTGGGGCGCATGGAGAAGCCCGATGCTTTGGTGACCGAGACCGTCGGTGCGGTTGGAGGTTTATGGCGGGCAGCGGTGCCCGTGGCCGCGCTTCTGGGGATCGTGTTTGTGGGAATTTACATTGACGGGACCAAGGCTGGCGGGGTGCCCCCGCTGCCTTTCCGGGTTGCCAAACTCGCCGATGCCTTTTCCGCGGCGAACGTGCCAGCGGTCCTGATTGTGGCGAGCGCGATAGGGGCGTTACTGGCGTGGGCGTTCTTTCCCCGCGCGGTGCTTTCCAAGGGCGATAGCGCTGGGGCGGTTTTTACCGCAGGGATGCTGCAGTTATTCAGTCCGGTCCTGATCCTGATCATGGCATGGATGCTCAGCAGCACGCTTGGGGCGCTTGGGGCCGCCGATTATCTCGGGGCGGCGCTGGGCGATCGGCTCGACCCCGCGGTTTTTCCGACGCTGGTCTTCCTGCTGGGGGCGCTGGTGGCCTTTACGACCGGAACCTCATGGGGAACGATGGGGTTGCTGATGCCATTGGCGATTCCGATCACATTTCAGATCGCGGGGCCTGGGGCCATGGAGCTGATGCCGGTGGTGGTGGGGGCTGTTTTCAGCGGGGCCGTTTTCGGGGACCACTGTTCCCCAATCAGCGACACCACCATCGTCACCTCTCTGGCCTGTGGGGTGGATCCTTTGGATCATGTTCAGACCCAATTGCCTTATGCCCTGATGGCGGCAGCGGGAGCCAGCCTGATCGGATTTCCGATGGCTGGAATGTCGGATGGTCATCCCTTGGTGGCGATGGTCGCGTTGGCCGCTTACACGCTCATTTTGGTGGCGATTGAGACGATTTTGCGACGGGGACCAACCAAGGCTTGACCGCGGCGCGGCAGGCCCATTTTGTGCACGAAGGAATCTACCCTATGAGCAGCTTTAAAAGATTGAATAAGAGCGAAGAGCGGACCGACATCAATATCTCCCCGATGATCGACATGGTCTTCATTCTGTTGATTTTCTTTATTGTGACGACGGTTTTCGTTGAAGAATCCGGGATCAATGTCGACAAGCCGACTCCCCAGCCCCCGGACACGAAAGAGGAAGAAAAGGACGAACCGATCATTCTCAAGGTGACAGTGAACAACCAAGTCGTGCACAACGGCGAAATTGTCACCTTGAGTCGGATAGAAACGATTGTCCGGAGCACATTGGCAAAGTCCGATGTACCGGTGATCATGCAGGTCGAGCGGGGGGCGCTGGCAGGAACGATGGTGCAGGTCATGGACCGCGCCAAGCTCGGCGGGGCAGACAAGATTTCGGTAACGGCACTCAACTGAGTGCTTACCCATACGGCGCCCTGCTGCGGACTTGCCGTCATTGGGCTGCATTCAGTGGGCATTGACAATTCCCGCCGTCTCTCAAAGCGCCACGGTTTTTTTTTGAACGACGAAGCGCGGTGTTCGGCGGGAAATGGTTCGCAGGGCCTTGTGTGCCGGAGGCTGGAGTCAGCGGCCTTGAATTCGTTTGACCATCGAGGCCGCAGGTTTATGATCAAGGCATGAAGGCGAATGCTAGCGGACAGGGGCAGGTTATCATCGTGGGTGCAGGGCCGGTGGGGTTGGCCGCGGCGTTG
>JBEAQI010000124.1:0-9839 GCA_041163965.1 Verrucomicrobiota bacterium
AAGGCGCATCGCTGCTCCCAGGCCTGAGCGAGGCCCTCGAAACGCACTCGCCCCGTATCGCTCATTGATCGCCCCATCCCGGGACCTTCCAATTTACGATACACTTCCCAAAAGAAGTGTCTTAGGCTCACCGCTGGTTAAAACCATCCAAAAGATGCGTTTACGGTTATCATATCCCATTCTGTTTGCTACGGTCGGGGTCCTCTGGGGTCCCACCCTAGCGACCTCGGCAGGCAATGCGCCAGCCGCCCTGTCCAATGAAACGCTTGTGTTCAGCGAAGATTTCGCCACCGCAACGGCACTTTCTCCGGCAATCTGGTTTCTCGAAGGCACAGGAGTGGCGGAGGTCAAAGACGGCAAAGTGCAGCTTCAAGAGACGCCGGATGGAGTCGGGGCTGTCCTTTGGCTAAGGCAGGACGCCCCAGACAATTTTGTTCTCCGGTTCAAGGTCAGCTTCAATAGCAACAAAGGGATTGGGGTCCTCTTCATGGCCGCCAGAGGACGGGATGGCTCGGATGCACTGGAGCCAGCCATTCCGCGAACGGGCGCCTACGACGAATACATCCGGGGCGACCTCGACAGCTACAGCCTTTCCTTTCATCGCTATTGGCCTGACGGCCGCAACAATCCGGGCTCCAACCTGCGACGCAACAGTGGCTTTCATCTGCTCGACCAAGCCTTGCCAGACCCCTGCTTGAAATCAAAAATCGTCTACGCCTTTGAAATCAGGAAATCCGGCCCCACCCTTACCGTCCACATCAACGGAGCCATGACGCATGAGGCAACGGACCCGGGAACATGGGGAAATCCGCTGGGGGCGGGAAAAATCGGTTTTCGGATCCGCGGGGATGCCTCTTGCGTCATGACCTTGGAAGACATGCGACTCTATGCCTTGCCTTGATGAGTGGCAAAGGGGTTCTGCCCGTCAGTCCTTGGCCGGTTCGCTTTCGGCAATCAGCTCAAGCCGTGACTCGGCCGCTTGCCGCATCGATCCGGAGGCGGTGGGTCCCGATTTCGATTGAAAGGGCCCCAGCCCCGCCCAAGATCCTAACCGGTTCAACGCCTTCCCCCCTTTTGCCGGGCATAAGAATCGTCACCAGCAGGATCTCCATGGAAGGAACTGTGTTGACCGCCACGAAGGGATGCCGCTCCGCAATGTCGGCCGCCACATCCGGCTTTGCGACCTTGACGGAATAGGCCACGTTGGCCCACACATGCGCCCGGACGTAGGCCCCCGGGCGCCCGATCCGAAACCCATCCTCCAGTGCTTCGGCCTCCAGCCGCCCATCAAGGTTATACCCAAAGAACCGGGCCTGCACGGTCGAAGCCGTTTCCCACTTCAATACCTTGTCGACAACGATGACTGCCGGAACCTGATACAAAACAGCCATCGAGCGGACCACCCGCCGGATATCGGTATCGACCAGTCGATACGGTTGGGTGGCGTCGCTGATCCAACGCGCCAAGGTCGGGTCACTGGCATGCTCCAAAATGCGGGCAAACGCATTCGAGGCATTAGTCCCCTCGATCCCGTTGTGATGTTCATGTCCCCTGCCATCGATCAGCACCGCGCTATGTCCCTCCGTTAGGCGCATCCGCCATGAAGGATCGCTGTAGCTGTAGGGTGGCCGCAATGGATCCGTGACCAACTCCTCTCCAAAACATTTCACGATGATACTGTTGCGATCGGCGTGCTCGTGATTGGCGGGAGGCCCGCTTCTCATGGCCACAACTAGGTCCTCGGCGCGATAACCAGTCCGGGCCACCACCCGGTCGAGTTCGGACACCCAGAGCTTGGGCTCATTGGGAGGCAGAATGTCAGGCACCGATGGATCAAACCACATCGCCGACCAATGGGACTGGCTGCCGGAGAGCCCAGTCACAAGGGCCTGCGCCAAGGAGTCCTTGTAGGTCGCAGCAATCCATGATGGAAGGGCTGTCCGCTTGTTCTTTCCCCTGTCATTGGAAATGGTTTGGCCGCTGTCGCCCCAGTTCACAATCGCGTAGGGGTGCTGATCAGTCGGCATGACCATATTAAGCTGGTACTCGGCATAGGCACCCCAATTGATCAGATCCGTCAAATCCTCGCCACCGGTTCGCTTCAGGGCAATGATGGCTTGGGTCAGATGAAGAGCGGTATAAGCCGCGTAATTGACCTCCTCATCATACGACCCGTCCGCTTTGAAAAATTCGCGAAAGCCCTCCATCCCCCATAGCCCCATCTCGCGGAAGCGCCGAGTCTGCGCACTCGACCCTCTCTCCAACTCATAGAGAACGGTCCCCAATATCAAGGCCGAGGCCGGAACGGCACGCAAGTTGGTGTTATAAGTAATTTCGGGTCGTCGGTTCATGTCCGTACGGTTGCCGGGACGGTGCTCGAAAAAGGTGCTATCGGGGTCAAAACGCCACCCCTCCACCGTGCGAGGATGGCGGATATCCTCAATAGTCCGGTAGCAGGCCTGGCAACCGCGTTCCCACATCGCATCCACCCATTGACGCCTCACCTCCGGAGCGACCCGCGTCCCCATGCTATCGATCACAAAGGCCACCGTCACCGTCATGTGGGACGCGCGCTGGACGGCAATGGGTTGGTCCCCGTCGAGAAAAAAGTCCCAGCGATCAAAGGCCATGGCCTTCTCCATCGCAGCTACCACAAACTGCTCGGCCCGCGAATCCTCCGTAGCAAGGGCAATGAAGGCGGCCTCCTCGATCAGGTCCCCCAACCTCGCCAATCCAATGAGCTGGTCGTTGGTGCGCAACTCGTCGCGAATCCATGCCAGATTGCCTGCATAGTCAAAGGCCCCATGCCAGGACCTTAACTCCGCGAAAAGGGGATGGGTGGAATAGACCTTGCGCATCTGCGGCAGGCGGGCCTGATCAATGAAAAGGCCATGGGACAGCCCGTCTCTGGCGCCGGCTTCTCCGCGCAGAACGACAGGGGTCAGTGCATAGGCCGAGGCAGTGGCGGCAAGGGATAACCATTCACGACGATTCATAGGGCAACGGATACTTGAGGTTCTTCATTAGGGAGTGTTCACACCGTCAGGGGCGGGCATCGACGATGACGCCATCCCCAGTGACAAATTGGTTGGAAAATTCATAGAAATGCTTCTCGCGGGACATGATCGGCGTCTTTCTCAAACGCTCCAAATAGCGGTCGGGTTCCCAGAACGCCACGGTTCGCGCTCGCAACTCGGCCACCCACGCGGTCTGCTCTGGACAAGAAGCGAGATTGTTCCACTCCTCGGGGTCATCCAGCAAGTTGTAGAGCTCCTCGCTTCCATCGAGGTAATAGGCGTACTTCCAGTCCCCGGTACGGTACATGCAGCCGGCCACTTCGGTCTTCCGCAGCACCGCGCTCTCGCAAAAGACGCCCTCTCGCTCAAGCGTGCCGCCGCGCATCGCCGGAAGCAGACTGACACCATCACACGCGGCCGGGACCTCAAGGCCCGCCGCCTCGCAAAGCGTCGGGAAGCAATCGACAAGGCCCACGACCTCACGGGAAAGGGTCCCCGCCGGGATGTGTCCAGGCCAGCGTACGATAAAGGGAACACGGGCCGAGGCCTCGAAAAAGACAGTCTTCTGCCAGGTGCCGTGCTCACCCCCCATCTCGCCATGATCGGAGGTGTAGATCACAATGGTGTTGTCCTTGAAATCCAAATACTCAAGCACCTCGAGAATGCGCCCGACCGCGTCGTCCACCCACTCCACACAACCGTAGTAGGATTCAAGGGCGCGCAGCTGAAGATCAAAATCCTTGCCGTAATGATGCCCAGTCTCGTTGTGGGCGATGGCCTCGCGGATAAAGGGAACCACCGAATCGAGATAATCGTCCGGAGTGCGGGGAAGGCTGAGCCGGCCCTCATACTTTTCCTGGAACCGCCGCGGGGGCCGGATCGGAAAGTGGGGCTTGTCAAAATGGACGCTCAACAAAAAGGGCTGCTCGGGATGCAGGGCCTTGTGGGTCTGCATCCATTTGCTGGCCTCCGCCACGCAGATTTCCGTCTGGGTCAGGGGATCGGGAATACCCGACGCCCCGCTGTTGCCGACGACATCGCCAAGGCCATTGATCCCGAACTCGGGAAGCCTCCTTGGATCCGGCTGGTGGGCCTGCCCGTAGAGGTCGCCGTAGGGGCGCTGCTGATACCCTTGATACTGCTCGCCGTTGAGGTGAGACTTTCCAATCAGACACGTCCGGTAGCCGCCCTTGCCAAGAGCCCGGGGGAAGGTCAGGGAGTTGGACTCAAGGACGTGCATGTTGTCGTAGATCCCAATGTTTCGGGAATATCTTCCCGTCAGCAGCGAGGCCCGACTGGGGGCACAAAGGGGATTCTGGCAGTAGGCACGGTCAAAGCGCATTCCCTGCGCGGCCAGCGCATCAAGGGATGGCGTCGCGATAAGGTCATTTCCAGCACAGCCAAGAACATGGGGACTGTGCTGATCGGAGACGATGAAGAGGATATTGGGGCGGTCAGTCATCTGGATACTGTTATTGGGGTTGGACACCAAGGGCCTCCGGATGGCGCTTGAACCAGAGCACGATCATGTGCGTGATTATCATGTGCAGGTCCTCAATCTGCTCGTACGTCTCCCCGGGAATGGTGATCTGCAGGTCGGCCAACCGCCGCAACTGTCCCCCATCAAATCCGGCCAAGCCGATCACCGTGAGCCCACTCGCTTTCGCAAGGCTCACGGCCTCTACAATATTCGGCGAATTGCCGCTCGCGGAAATTGCCAGCAGGACATCTCCCGGTGCCATCAGATTCGTCAACTGCTCCGCGAAAACGGAAGCGTACCCGTTGTCATTGCCATAGGCCGTGATCGCAGGCGTGGAATCCGTGAGGGCAATCACCTTGAATCGGGTCCAACCGGGCGGCACCGCGTTCTTCCCAAGGTCACAGGCAAAGTGGCTGGCTGTCGCCGCACTGCCACCGTTGCCGATCACAAAAAGGCGTCCGCCCCGGGCATGCAGACCACGAAGGGACTCGATGATTGACTCGAACACGGCAGGCTCGATGGCCTCCGCGGCCTTCGTCAGGCCGGATTGATACTGCTCAATGAAACGGTTCATGGTATATTGTCAGATTGTAGAAAAACACTCGCCGCGCCCAGCAGCGCCGCCTCGTACCCCAGTTGGGTGACTTGCACCTCGGGCAGGGGATTGGCCTCCGGATAGAGATTTTCAACCATCGTCGCATCGAAGGTCTCGCGCATGAGCGCAAAGGATTGGGCCACCCCACCACCGAGAAAAACGAGAGGAACATTCAAGAGACTGATGGCATCCGCCAAAACCGCGCCGAGGTGCCGACCTGCCTCCCGGAAGGCCTCCAGCGCGTGGACCTCGCCTCGCTTCGCCAGCTCCGCGATCTCACGCGCTCCAAGCGGGGACCCACCGGTACGCTCCGCATACGCCCGGGCAATGGCGCGCCCGGATGCGTATTGTTCAAGACAGCCCCTGCCGCCACATCCGCAGGAATGACCGCCGCGGACCGCCTTCATATGCCCAATTTCACCCGCGGCACATCCGGCCCCCGCGTATAGCTCACCATTTAGGAACAGCGCCCCTCCCACGCCGTTGCTCAGGGTGATCCAAAGGAAGTCCCGCTTTCCGCGCGCCCCACCCCAGCGGGCCTCCGCCAGCGCACAGGCGTCCACGTCGTTGGCAATCGCCACCGGAATCCCCAACCGGCGCTCCACGGCCTCGCGAACGACCCAATCGCGTATCCCGGAAAAGGAGGCATGCCTCCACAGTCCGGCCCCTGAATCCGTCAGACCGGGTATCGCCACCCCGGCCCCCCTCAGCACATGACCATTCTCCACCAGCCGGTCACGGTGGTCCGCGATCACCTCCAGTATCTCAGTGGGTGTCTTGGGCACCGGTTCGACTCGCCGCACTGCATACAGGTGGCCCTCAGCGGTTACCGCGGACGTCATCAGTTTGCTGCCGCCAAGGTCCACCGCAAAGACGCCCTCCCCAGATGCCAGCCACCCGCTCATACCTGCATCCCTGCCGCCCGCCTCGCCACCATTTTCATCCGACGCTCCATTCAACCAATACGCCCATCCAGTCCTCCTCAAACAAGCACCTGCCGGTTATACAGTACAACAGAACAATGGTTCAGAGCACCTCTCCTGAAACGGGTCGGTTCTGAATCCCCAGAATCGCCTCAATCTCGTTTTCAATGAACCTGGCCTGATCAATTGTTTCCAACCCGCACACCAATATCCGCTCGCGGCCATCGTGTCCCACCAATCGAACCTCATAGCTTTCCTGCCGGCCGTTGTGGGAGCGCTGCTCGCGGCTGGCCACATAGAGCTGTCGCACCGCGTCCACCGCTACGGCCGCCGCCCCGGGCCACTTCATCGGCCATATCCGGACCTCGATCAGCTCGGGCGAAAGGATCACATCCGTCTTGTTCAGGTAGCAAGCGAGCGTGTAGTAGGTGAAGCCCATCCCCACCATGCCATGCAGGCCCGGCAAGACCATCTCCCACGACAGCTCACCGGGCATCGACCCATCGCTCTGCATGGACAATACCCAAATCAAAAGCGCTGCGTCCCAGATCATGCAAACCGCGGTCAAAATGATCGCCGTGGCACTGAACCATTTACGCCGGATTATCAATCTTCCAGCCTCCTCAAGGATTTGCATTTGTCTGGGCAATGTCGATTCCATGCCTCCATAAACCGCGCCCATACCACGCGGGCAATCCTCTTTTCCATGTCCGCTGGCAGAGCACCACGGCACCCGCTGAGCGCTTCCTGCCCTGTCGTGAACGAGGCGGCTTTACAGGATGACTTCAATGGGTCTCGTCACTGCGCCCAACGTCCTCAACCATGCCAGACATGCGCCCCATTCATCTACTCCCCATCCTTCTAGCCATCCTCTTTATTATCCCGGCCACGTCACACAGCGCCGCTGACGGGCCCTTCTCCGCCAAAAGAGTCCGGCTTGAACACCCGTAATCATGAAGAATGAAATCAAATTGAATGACTTAGTGATTGTAAGGCGCGGCGAGCATTGCGACTCTGTCGGTTCCGTTGTTTCCTTTGACGGAAACATCGCAACGGTTTACGGCTCATGCGAAGCGGTGCGAACCCCTTCGTCTTCGAAGATGAAGCTGCCGGCATCCAAGTGAGCGTGGCTGATTTGACCGTAGCCCGCTTTGTAAGCCAAATAAAAGCCGTTCTGATCATGCCTGTTTTCTCGCAGGACACACATGGAATTTTCCCCGTCGCCGAACCAGACCGTGGGCAGGCTGGTATGATCTTCGTGGGCAGTTTCCGGAAACCAGAGAGCCTGGAATTGGAGACTGCCATGACCGCCTCGGTCGAGACCTACGCCGCGCTCCAGGACCTCGCTTACAGCCACTACCACGAGGGCACATCCATGTTCCATGCGCTCACTTGGGAACAGACCTTCGGGAGCCGCGTCCGCTGGGACCGCGACCTGCAAATGCTCTGGATGAAAGGCCAGAACCGCTGAAGGACACGCGCTTCATCCCTGTCGATGGGCCTGCCCAGCAGCCGTCATCAGAAAGGAGTTCCCCGGCCTATGGGCACATCAACCGTTGACAGCAGGGGCCGACGCCATAACACCATGCCCACATGATGTCAGCAAACCCCCATCCGCTTCGTTCTCGCCTCCGGACACCTCTCCTGCTCCTCCTCTTCTCCCTCACGGTGCTGGCGGCACCGGCCAGCCCAACCGCTCCCAACATCGTTTTTATTTTCACGGATGACCATGCCACTCAGGCCCTGAGTACCTACGGTGGCCCTCTTGCCAAATATGCCCCAACCCCGAATCTGGATGCCCTTGCAGCCAGTGGCATGCGCTTCGACCGATGCTTGGTGCCGAATTCGATTTGCGGGCCCAGCCGCGCCACCATCCTCACCGGCCAATACAGCCACATCAACGGCTTTTTCCAGAACGAGACCGACAACTTCGACGGCACCCAAGAAACCTTCCCGAAACGGCTCCAAGCCTCGGGGTATCAAACCGCCCTCATTGGCAAATGGCACCTCGGCAGCGAACCAACCGGCTTTGACCACTGGGAGGTCCTTCCCGCCCAGGGAGATTACTACAATCCGGACTTCATCACCCCCGCCGGGCAGCACCGTGAATCGGGGTACGTGACCGACCTCATCACCGACAAGGCCATCCAATGGCTTGAACACCAGCGCCAGTCCGAACGGCCATTTCTCATCATGGTCCAGCACAAGGCCCCCCACCGCAACTGGATGCCGGCCCTGCGCCACCTCCACCTCTTCGAGGATGTCGTCCTCCCCGAACCGCCCACCCTCTTCGAGGATTACTCGGGCCGCGGCACCGCTGTCCGAGACCAGGACATGACCATCGAAACCACCATGGAGCTGGGCCTCGATCTCAAAGTCCTGCAGGCGGATTTCGGGCAGCGCCTCGAGCAGCTCACCATCGGCCGAATGAACCCCGAGCAACTCGCCGCATGGAATGCCGCCTACGAACCGAAAAACAAGGCCTTCCTTGAGGCCAATCTTTCTGGAAAGGATCTTGTCCGCTGGAAATACCAGCGCTACCTGAAAGACTATCTGCGTTGCATCCGGGCTGTTGATGAAAGCGTTGGCGTCCTCCGCCAGTGGCTGACCGACAACAACCTCGCTGACAACACGATTGTCGTCTACGCCTCCGACCAGGGATTCTACCTCGGCGAACACGGCTGGTTCGACAAACGCTTCATGTTTGATGAATCGCTACGCACCCCCTTCATCGTGAGCTGGCCGGGGGTCACCGCTCCAGGCTCGAGCAACCGGGACATTGTCTCCAACTTGGACTTTGCCCAGACCTTCCTGGAGATCGCCGGTCTGCCTGAACACGATGGCATGCAGGGTGCCAGCCTGGTCCCACTACTCCACGGTGAGCGCCCTGCAGACTGGCGCCAGTCGTTTTATTATCACTACTATGAGTATCCGGGCTGGCACATGGTCCATAAACACGAGGGCGTCTACGATGGCCGCTACAAATTGTTCTATTTCTACGAACTAGAAGAATGGGAACTTTACGACCTTCAAACTGACCCCATGGAGCTCGTCAATCAGTACAACAACCCGGAGTACCACCCCATCGCTCTGCGCCTGCACCGGGAATTGGCCACTTTGCGGGATCAGTATGAGGTCCCTGCCAACCGGCGGCAGTCACTGGAAACGATCTCCATGCGCTACCATTCCTCAACCTTTCGCGATGGGGCGGAAGCCCCGCGGCGCTGAGAGCCTCATCAGCCAGCTCATCAAAGATCGGGCACCGCCCCACGGCGGGAACACACCCGAGAGGCCAGACGACAGGCCTCCTCCACCGTTTTTTCAATCTCCTCGCCCGACACAAGCCCCACCGCCAGTCGGGCACTGAAGGCATCCCCAGCCCCAACGGTGTCCACCACCTCCACCGGAAACCCGGGATGCTCCACAACTCGGTCTTGGGTGAACAGCAACGCTCCTTTCGGACCGCGCGTCAGGACCACTGCCTCCAAACCGAAACGATCCCTCAAGGCCTGCAGGGCATCAATTGATGTCCCGCCCCGCCCCACCCCGCAGCTCTCCAGCACCGTATCGAGTTCCTCATCACTGAGCTTCAGCACAGTGCACCGCTCGACAGACTCGCGGATGATCGATGCGTCGTAGTAGGGCGTCCGCAGGTTGACATCAAGGAACCGCCGAACCCCCTGCTCGCTCGCCACCTCAAGGCAGCGCCTCAGCGTCTCTCGTGAAACCGTCGCCCGTTGCGCCAAGGTCCCGAAATAAAATAACCGCGCACCTGCTACAACCCGCTCCGTCGCCTCGTTCCACGCAATGGCGTCCCATGCCGC
>JBEAQI010000125.1:0-11214 GCA_041163965.1 Verrucomicrobiota bacterium
TTCTGGATGATCCGGTGCGGATGTACCTGAAGCAGATGGGGCAGGTGCCGTTATTGACTCGTGAGGAGGAGGTGGCGATCTCAAAGCGGATCGAGGAAGCCGAAATGCGGGCCATGGACACCCTTTTCTCGGTGGCGTACACCAAGGGCTTCCAGCGGGACCTCGCACAAAAGCTGATAGCCCGTGACGAGCGGTTCGATCGGGTTGTGTTGGACAAGAAGATCGAGAGCCGCGACAAGTACTTTCAATTGCTGCCCCGACTCATTGAGCAGATCGACAGTATCGAGGCGCGTTTGGAGGAGACTTGGGCGGAAGCGCAGCAATCGCAGGATGACGAGACCCGCGCCAAGGCCATGGAGCGTTACGGCAAGTATGAAGCGGAGTTGAAGCCGGTTTTCCGCCGGTTTTGCTTCAAACTGAAGGTCTTTGAGGAATACCTTGAGACCCTTGAGCCCTTGGTGAAGGAGATTCAAACCGTGGTTGAGAGCCTGCGGCTTGCGGATCGGGCCCTGACCCGCAAGGGACGTTCCATCGACATCGACAAGGTGAAGCGCCGTCTTAACGATCTGCACCGGCAACTGCGGGTCGATCCACAGGAGTTTCTCAACATCTTGCAGGAGGTGCGCAAAGGGATGCGCAGTGCCCACCGCGCCAAGACAGACATGGTCGAGGCCAACTTGCGGTTGGTGATCTCCATCGCCAAGAAGTACACGAACCGTGGCTTAAGTTTTCTGGATCTGATCCAAGAGGGCAACATGGGGTTGATGAAGGCGGTGGAGAAGTTTGAGTACCGCCGCGGGTACAAATTCAGCACCTACGCGACGTGGTGGATCCGTCAGGCCATCACGCGTTCGATTGCGGATCAGGCGCGTACCATCCGGATCCCGGTGCACATGATTGAGACCCTCAACAAGGTCATGCAGGTGCAGAAGCAGCTGCTTCAGGAACTGGGACATGAACCGACCGCGGAAGAGGTGGCGGATGAGATGGACCTGCCGGTGGACCGTGTGCAGCAGATCATGAAGATGGCCCAGCAGCCGATTTCCCTGCAGAGCCCGGTCGGGGACAGCGACGACACCAACTTCGGTGATTTTATCGAGGACAAGGGGGCCGACAATCCTTACGATATGACGGCCTTTTCGCTTCTGCGGGAAAAGATCATGGATGTCCTCGATTCCCTCACCGATCGCGAGCGGCGTGTGCTTACGCTGCGCTTTGGATTGGTGGACGGATACAGCCGGACCCTTGAAGAGGTGGGGCGCCAGTTCAATGTGACCCGTGAACGGATTCGGCAGATTGAGGCCAAGGCCCTGCGGAAAATGCGTCACCCCACGCGGATCCGACAACTTCATGGGTTCTTTGAACCCGAGCACATCAAGGGTCAGCTGGATGCGAATCCGCCGGCCTGAGTGAAGGCCTATTTTTTCCGGCCGTGCTCAACGTCCTCACAGGCGGTGGGCACGGCCTTTACCGGCAATATGGTCAGCACTCGTTGGCTAGAATCTGGTCGAGGGTCTGGCGTTTGCGGATCACCTGGAGGGAGCCATCGGGGTGGGAGAGCACTTCCGGTGCCTCGGGGAAGGAGTTGTAATTTTTGGCGGACATGGAGGCGCAGTAGGCGCCTGCCCCCCCGATCAGGACGAGGTCGCCGATGCCTGCTTTGGGAAGCTGCCGTGGCTGGAGGGCTTCCGGATCCCCTTGGGCAGGGGTGAGGATATCTCCGGACTCGCAGCAGTGTCCGACGACGATGACCGGTTCTGTCTGGCTCGGGTCGGCACCGAGGACCGCGATGGGATGCTGCGCCCCGTAGAGCGAGGGGCGGAGGATCTCCGTCATCCCGGCATTCAATTTCAGAAACCGGTAACCGGTGACCCCAGTCTCGGCGACATCCTGAACGGCAGCCAAGAGGACGCAGGCATTGGCGACAAGAAAGGTGCCCGGCTCAATCTCCAGATGCAGTTCGCGCCCAGTCCTGGCCGCAAAGTCTTTCAATAATTGGGCCACCGGTTTGCCGATGACGCCGAGGTCGGTGGCGGTCTCGTCCGGCATGCGCGCCACCTTGTACCCACCGCCGAGGTTGAGACAGTCAACGGTTGGAAAGGCCTCCGCGAGGGCCAGCGTGAGCGCGGCGACCCGCTTCCAGACCTCCGGATCGCTTCCGGAACCGATGTGCGTGTGAATGCGAAAGGGGCGCAGGCCATACCGCTCCAAAATAGCCCGCACGTCGTTGACCTGCTCGTGCCAGATGCCAAAACTGGAGGCCGGGCCACCCACATTGGTGCGGTTTGTGCCGCCGGATCCCAAGCCGGGATTGAAGCGCAGTCCCACCGCTTGTCCCGGGAAGGCCTTTCCGAAGGCTTCCAACTGATGGAGGGAACAGGCGTTCAGGGTCATGCCCTCCCGGACCAATTCGGCAAAATCCTCGGGCAGTTCCTGCGTGCTCAGCGAGACCTTCCGCGAATCGATCCCCGCGCGCTTCAGGCGATGGACCTCGTAGCCGCTGCTGGCATCAAATTCAAGGCCCCACTCCGCGAACAGCTGCAGCAGTCTTCGGTTGGGAGCGGCCTTCATCGCGTAGCGCACGGTCAATCCATGCGGAGCCGGGAAAGCCAGCGCCTTTTCTGCCTGTTGGCGCAGGGTTCCCACGTCGTAAACGTAGGCTGGGGTGCCCACCAGGCCTGCGATTTCAACCGCCTTTTCTCGACCAATCCACTGTGTGTTCATCAAGCGCGGTGTTTTGGGGGAGAACCGGCGGCATGACAAGGGCATTAGTCAGCCAATCTGCCCGTTCCGCAAAAGTCCTGCAAAAAAGTCCAGCATGGCCCGAGCTTGAGGGACGGGAGAGAACCGGGCTTCCGCAAATTCCGGGGCCAGCGCGCCCATGGCCCGACGGCGTTCCGGATTCCTCGCCATGGCCTGCATAGCCTCAAGGAAACCAGAGCTATCCCCATCGGGAAGGATAAGACCCGTGGTTCCCGGGAGGCAGGTTTCTTCCACCCCACGGCAATCATAGGCAATGATGGGCAGGCCCATGGACTGGGCTTCGATGAGAAAATTTGGCAGGGAATCCTCCCGGGAAACAGAGACCGCCACGTCCGCTCCCGCATAAAAGGGAAAGGGATCTTTTTGGTAGTGAAAAAAGCGGACACGGCTGTCCAGCCCATGGGCTTTGGCCCAGCGGCGGCAGCGGTTCAGTTCGCGTCCGTCGCCCACCAGCCACAAGCGCCAGTCCGCCGACTCCTCCGCCTGAAGCCGTTCGACAAGCTGTAATAATTCACGATGCCGCTTTCCCGGGCGAAATGTGGCCACGTTCACAAACACACAGGTTTCCGGCTGGATTTGCTCACGGGCCCGTACCAAGGCCCGCTCAAGGGCCTGCTCCGCGCCACTTCGCCGCGTCAGCAAGGCGTTGTGGACAACATGGATACGCTCCTCGGGAAATCCCGCTTCGAGAAAGCGCCTTTTCCACCAATTGGAATTGACCAGGACCCCTTTTACCACGCGCATGGACCATTGGTGTAAGGGGAATAGCGCCTTGCCTGTGCGGACCGTTCCCACCACCAAGCGTTCCGGAAAGCGGCGCTGCAAATACCCGGCATAGGAATTGGCGGACCGTCCCATGCACAGGATCACGTCCGCATCGCTGGCCCGTACCGCTTCCACCAACCGCGGTGCCCAAAAGCTCAACCCGCTCTGAAAGGACTGCAATACCCGGATCGGTCCGTGGGTCTGTTGGGCCTCTTCCCAGAGATGACCCCCCGGGCGGAAGACCACCATCTCGCACAAATGGCCCGTCTCCCGAAAAGCGCCCAACAAAAAGAGACTCTGCCGCTCCGTTCCCCCCACCCGTAACTGGTCCTGCAAAATAAGGATCTTCATTACCGGATCCTGTACAGCCAACGCATCAGCCGCCGCCGCAAGCCCGCGCTCGTCAATCGTTTTCCAAACGGCGCCACCGCCCGCTGGAAAAGCGTCCCGCTCCGGACCACCTCGCTCCGCCCGCCTTCGATGGCGCGGATGATGTCGGCCGCCGCCCGCTCCGCCTCCGGACCCCGATCGCAGTTCCGCTCCAGGATCTGCCACGTCCGGCGCTCTTGCTCGTCCAAGGCCTCCGGCTGACCCATCCGCTCATTGAACGCGGTCCGGTAGTCGCCCGGCTGAAAGTCAATCAGCTGAATTTCCGCCCTCTTCTCCGTCAGCATCAAGCTCTGCGTGAAGGCGCTCAGCCCTGCCTTCGCCCCGGAATATACACTCATGTACGGCAAGGGAAATTCTCCCGCCAACGAACTCACATTCACAATCGCCCCCCGTCCGCGACTCCGCATGCCCTCCAAGGCCACCCGCGTCAACAAAACCGGCGCCTCCAGCAACAGTCTCAGCGATCCCTCAATGGCCTCCGGATCCCAGCGCGTCACGTCGCCGTACAAGCTCGACCCACAGTTGTTAACCAAAACATCCAATTCGGTTAACAACTGGCCATGGGTACTGATAAAGCGGTGGAGATCGGCTTTGGAAGCGGCATCGAGGGCGAGGGGGAGGAGGGGAGCGGGGAGGGAATCGGGGCGGCGGGAGGTGCCGAAGACGCGGTAACCCTTGGCGGCGAGAGCGAGGGCGAGGGCCTTACCGATGCCGGAGGAGGCCCCGGTGACGAGGGCGGTGGGGGGCTGGAGGGAGGACATCAAGAGAGGGAGATAGAAAAAGCGGGTCGGGGAAGCAAGCTTTCGGGGAAAGGGAAGAGAAGGAGATTGAAAGCGGCTTCGGTTGAAGTACGGTGATGACAAATGCCGGTGCAGATTGTGACGCACGAATACAGGCCCTTTCGCGGTGGGATTGCCTATTATGCGGAGGAGTTGGCGCGGGCAAGTGCGGCCGGCGGGGTAGAGACGGAGGTATGGGCGCCTGGATACGGGGCGTGCGGCTGGGAGCGGACGGGCTGTCTGGCTATCAATCGGGTAAAGATGCGCGGGCGTCAGGACTGGTGGAGCCGCATGCGGATGCGGGCGGCGCTGAGGCGGGAGCGCGGGAACGGGCTGGGGACGGTGGTATTGGTGGAGCCGGGGCCGATCCGGCTCTGGATGGGGGCATGGGGCGCGGGCTTGCCGCAAGCGCAGCGGCTGGTGGTGGTGTTGCACGGGACCGAGTTGCGCCAACTGAGTCGCGGCTGGCAGCGCCGGCGCTTTGGGGAGCTGCTGGAGCGCGCCGCGGTGGTGGGAGTGGTCTCGACGGCGGTGGAGGAGCTGCTGCGGCAGCGTTATCCAGAGCTGAGCACTCCCGTGCGGCGGGTTCCGGGAGCGGTGCGGGCGGCGTGGGCGTCATTGGAGCCTGAGAGCCGGCCGCGCTCCGATGGGCGGCTTCGGCTGTTGCAGGTGGGGCGGATCAGTCCCCGGAAGGGCCAAGATTTGACAGTTGAGGCGGTGGCCATGCTGGATGCGGCGACGCGCGAGCGGATCGAAGTGGTGTGCGTGGGGCCGGTGGGGAAGGGGGATTATTTTCGCGGCTTGCGTAAACGGGTCGAGGCGGACCGGTTGCCGATCCGCTTTGTGGGAGAGGTGGCAGATGAAGATTTGGTGGGGTGGTATCGCTGGGCGGATCTGGCCCTGTTTCCCAGTCGGCCCAGTGGAGAAAGCATGGAGGGGCTCGGGCTGGCTGCGCTGGAGGCCAGCCACTTTGGGCTGCCAGTTATCGCCACCCGGCTGGGCGGCATTCCCGAGGCGGTTCTGGATGGCCGCACGGGACGGCTGGTGGTGCCGGAGCCAGCGGCCCTTGCCGCCGCGGTGGCGGACTGCCTGGCGGACCCGGGGCCCTACGGGGGCTTTGGGGAGGCGGGTGCTGCCTATGTGCGGGAGGCCTTCTCATGGACCCGCAACGCCGCTATTCTGGGCCTCATCCCAGCATAAGGGATCCTTAATGGCCAAGCGAGGTCGCCTAATAATAAGAAATCCGCTATCTTATTTTGCCTAAAGGCTTTACGCTATTACGAACGCTAATCTAAAAAAGAGGGTCCTATTTCGCCTCAGCGACCCAACATTCGCGATTTTCAGGAAGGAACGATGAGCTCACTCTGCAAAAAGTACATTATGGCCCTGACGGGGCTGATTCTGGTGGGATTTGCCATTGGGCACATGCTCGGTAATCTCCAGATGTTTCTGCATCCGGACTGGATCAACGAGTACGCCTACAAGCTGAAGCATCTGCCCTACGGGCTTTTGTGGATGGTGCGCGGGGTGCTGCTGGTGGCGGTGGTGCTGCACATTTGGACGGCGGTACTGCTGGTGTTGGAAAATCGCCGGGCCCGTCCGCAGGGGTACGTGGTACAGGCCCATCTTCAGGCCAGTTTTGCGAGCCGGACGATGCGGTACAGTGGGATCATCCTGTTGGCCTTCATTGTTTTTCACATCCTGCACTACACCGTTCAGGCTGTGCATCCCGGATTCAAGGAATTGGAGACGGAGCTGAGCGGAGTGGGCACGATGCATATGGTGTACGACAAGTTGGCGGCCACCGGGAAGACGCAGGTGCACGACGTGTTCAGCATGGTGGCGCACGGGTTCAGCCGGCCCTACTGGTATGTTTCGGTCTTTTATATCGTTTCCATGGTCTTGCTGTGCCTGCATTTGCGCCACGGCATCAGCAGCATGTTTCAGAGCCTTGGGTTGCGGAACAAGCTGTGGCGGGGCCGGTTGGACCGGGCCGCGCTGGTGATCGCGCTGATTCTGTTTGCGGGGTTTGCCTCGATCCCGGTGGCGACGCTGGCCGGGGTCATTGAGCCGATAACCGAACTGGTGAGCCATTGAACGAGGAGGAGAGAATCATGAAGCTGGATGCAAACATTCCCGAGGGGCCGTTGGCCCAGAAGTGGACCACCGCCAAGGCCAACTACAAGCTGGTCAATCCCGCCAACAAGCGCAAATACAGCGTGATTGTGGTGGGTAGCGGCCTCGCAGGGGCGGGAGCCGCGGCGACGCTGGGCGAGCTGGGCTACCAGGTGAAGTGCTTTTGTTATCAGGACAGCCCGAGGCGGGCGCACTCCATTGCCGCCCAGGGCGGTATCAATGCCGCAAAGAATTACCAGAACGACGGGGACAGCATCCACCGCCTGTTTTACGACACCATCAAAGGGGGCGATTTTCGCAGTCGCGAGGCCAATGTCTATCGCTTGGCGGAGGTGTCGGGGAATATCATCGACCAGTGCGTCGCGCAGGGCGTGCCCTTTGCCCGCGAATATGGCGGGATGTTGGCAAACCGTTCCTTTGGCGGGGCCCAGGTCAGCCGGACCTTTTATGCGCGGGGGCAGACTGGACAGCAGCTGCTACTCGGGGCCTATCAAAGCCTGAGCCGCCAGATCGGCCTTGGACAGGTCAAGATGTACAACCGGCACGAGATGTTGGACGTGGTCCTCGTGGATGGGGTGGCCAAGGGCATCGTGACCCGCAATCTTGTCACTGGGCAAATCGACCGGTGGGCGGCGGATGCGGTGGTGCTTGCCACGGGCGGCTATTCCACGGTGTTTTTCCTGTCCACCAACGCTGCTGGGTGCAATGTAACGGCCGCTTGGCGGGCCCACCGGCGCGGGGCGGGATTCGCGAATCCGTGCTACACCCAGATTCACCCGACCTGCATTCCACAGGAGGGCCACCACCAGTCCAAGCTGACCTTGATGTCAGAGTCCCTCCGCAATGACGGACGCGTCTGGGTGCCGAAAACAAAGGAAACGGCCGAGAAGGTTCGCAGTGGTGCCATTCGGCCGTCCGATATTGCGGAAGCGGAGCGCGATTATTTTCTCGAACGCAAGTATCCCAGCTTTGGGAATCTTGCCCCCCGGGATATTTCGAGCCGGGCGGCAAAGGAAGTGTGCGACGAGGGCCGCGGCGTCGCGCCGACCGGGTATGGCGTCTTCCTCGATTTTTCCGATGCCATCAAGCGTCTTGGCAGGGACGTTATCGCGGAGCGCTATGGCAACCTCTTTGACATGTACGAGAACATCAGTGGGACCAATGCCTACGAGCAACCGATGCAGATTTATCCAGCGCCCCACTACACAATGGGCGGCCTCTGGGTGGACTACAATCTGATGACAACGATCCCCGGGCTCTTTGCCGCCGGCGAGTGCAATTTTTCCGATCACGGGGCGAACCGCCTCGGAGCCTCCGCGCTCATGCAGGGCTTGGCGGACGGGTATTTCGTGGTGCCCTACGTCATCGGCAACTACCTCGGCTCGGAGATCCCGGTCAGCAAGGCTGGCAAGGTCAGTGCGGACGGGCCTGAATTCATGGCCGCCGAGCAGGCCGTCCGAGAGCGGCTCGACCGGATGTTGTCGATCAAAGGCAAGACGAGCGCGCGCAGTCTGCACATTGAGCTCGGTCACATCATGCTCGATAAATGTGGGATGGCCCGCAACGAGGCCGGCCTGAAGGAGGCCATTGGCAAAATCCGCGAGCTGCGCGAACGCTTCTGGTCGGATGTCAGTATTCCAGGCGGTCCCGCGGAGCTCAATATTGAGCTGGAGCGGGCGGGACGGGTTGCGGATCATTTGGAATTCGCGGAGTTGATGTGCCATGACGCTCTCGACCGCGATGAATCCTGCGGGGGACATTTCCGCGAGGAACACCAGACCTCGGACGGGGAAGCGGTTCGGCGCGACGACGTCTACGCCAACGTCTCGGTGTGGGAATTCAAGGGCCTCGACGAAGCGCCCGTCAAACACGTCGAACCCCTGAGTTTTGAGAATGTGCACCTCGGGGTACGCAGCTACAAGTAAACCACCTCACCTGCTCATAGCCATGTCTGCAAAAAATATCAGCATCACCTTGAAGGTCTGGCGGCAAAAGAATGCCGGATCGGCTGGCGCCTTTGAAACGTATCGGATGGAGTCGGTGTCCACATCCTCCTCTTTTCTCGAGATGCTCGACCTGCTGAACGAGCAACTGCTCGCCGAGGACAAGGATCCAATCGCGTTCGACCACGACTGCCGGGAAGGGATCTGCGGAATGTGCTCGCTGGTCATCAACGGCATCCCGCACGGCAAAAACGCCCTGCAGACGACGTGTCAGTTGCACATGCGGAGCTTTTCGGATGGCGAGACGATCACCATTGAGCCGTATCGGTCCCGCCCTTTTCCGGTGGTGCGGGATTTGGTGGTGGACCGGTCCCCCTTCGACAAGATCATGCAGGCTGGAGGATTCGTTGAGCAGCGGGTGGGCGCGGCCCAGGATGCCAATGCCCTGCCTATTTCGAAGACCATTGCCGACCGGGCCATGGACGCGGCCGCGTGTATTGGCTGCGGGGCCTGTGTGGCGGTGTGTCCGAATGCCTCCGCGATGCTCTTCACCTCCGCGAAGCTGAGCCAACTGAACATGCTGCCGCAGGGCCGTCCGGAAAAGGACCGGCGCTCGCTCAAGATGGTCGAGGCCATGGACGCGGCCGGATTTGGAAACTGCACCAATATCGGGGAGTGTGAGGCCGCTTGTCCGAAAGGAATCAGCCTCGACTTTATCGCGATGATGAATCGGGACCATGCGGTCGCCTCGGCGAAGCGGTTTTTGGGCACGGTGCGCGTCTAGAGGCCCGTACTTGACACTGGGCATTCGGCTCGTATCGCTAGGAGAGGGCTGTTTGGACCGACCTCGTTGTCTGCCGGCCCATGATAACACATGGGGTCTTTTGACAGTCTAATCGGATTACTTTTTGGACTCGGGGTCGCAGGAGGCTCCGCTCTGTTTATGTTCGGTCGGTTACGGCGCCTGCAGGACGAACGCCTGCGGGAGACGAAAGCCCTTCTAGAAAAGGAATTCAGCCTCCGGGAGGAGGACCTCAAGCGTCGCGGGGAATTGGAGGTGGAGCGCCGCAAGGCCCAGTTGGAGCAGGCCCAACAGAACCGGGAGATTGAGCTGAGGGCCCGTGAGGATGCCGCGGACAAGCTCCGCCAAACGGCGCATCAGGAATTGGAGTCGCTCGCCAAGCGCCGTGCCGCGATGGATGAACGCATGGCCGCCCTCGAGCGGGAAGAAGCGGACGTGCGCGATGCCGCGCGCCGCTATCGGCTCAAGCTGGAGGAGGTGAGCAAATGGACCGCGGATGGCGCGAAAAAAGAGTTGCTCGACCTGACCCGTGAGGAATGCGAGGAGGAGCTCCGGGTTTTGCGGGATGAATTCCTGTCGCGGTCCGAAAAAGAAGTGGAGGCCGAGGCACGGCGGACCTTGATCGCCTGCATGCAGCGCCTGAGCGCGGCCCCGCAGGAGGATATCACGGCGACCATTGTCGCCATTCCCGGGGATGAAATGAAGGGGCGCATCATTGGGCGCGAGGGCCGCAACATCAAGTCCTTCGAGTCCATCACCGGGACGACGCTGCTGATTGACGAGACGCCTGACAGTGTCCTGATCTCATCATTCGATCCGGTGCGTCGGGAGACGGCCCGGATTGCCTTGGAAAATCTCATCAAGGACGGGCGCATTCATCCAGCCAGTATCGAGGAGGCCGTCCGGCGGGCGGAGGAGGATGTCCGCCAAAGTGTCGTGGACAGTGGCGAGGAGGCCCTGCGGCGTCTGCGCCTCGGGCGGATGCATCCGGAAATTGTCACCGCCCTTGGCCGCTTGCGGTACCGGCTTTCCAATAACCAGAACTCGCTCGAACATTCCATTGAGGTCGCCAACCTGTGCGCGCTGACGGCCTCGGAGCTGGGGCTGGATACGGACCTGGCCAAGCGCAGTGGCCTCTTGCATGACATCGGAAAGGTCCTTGATGAGGAGCACGAAGGCAGCCATGCCCTGGCGGGGAGCTACTTTTTGAAGCGGCTTGGGACCGAGGACCCGAAGGTCATCAATGCCGTAGCCGCCCACCACGGGGAGGTGCCGGCCGAGAGTCCGTATGTGGGGCTGGTGATGATTGCCGACAGCCTCAGCGCGATGCGCCCGGGCGCCCGAGCCGACAGCCTCGAAGGCTATTTGCAGCGCGTGCGCAGTCTTGAGGAAATTGCCCTCGGGATGGAGGGCGTGACCGAGGCTTATGCGATCCAGGCTGGACGCGAGATTCGGGTCATGGTGGCCCCGCAGGCCATTACCGAGGCCGATGCGCCCTTTCTGGCCCGCCGCATTCGGCGCCGCATCGAGGACGAACTGCAATATCCGGGCACCATCCGCGTCACCGTGATCCGGGAACAGCGCTTTTCCGAGACCGCCCACTGAGCCGGTCAAGTCTGCTGTCTACCTGAATTCA
>JBEAQI010000126.1:0-3447 GCA_041163965.1 Verrucomicrobiota bacterium
CCTCCTCTCTCACAACCCCTCCCTCCTCCTCTCCAACGCCCAGGCCTCCCTCCAATCGCATCGCACCGTCTTCCTCGCCGAACAAAGCCGCCACCGCCAAACTCCCCTCCACGCCTGACCCACCCTCCCCCCTCTTCCACGAATCCCCGCTTGACGGGTTAAACGTTTTACTGTTGGGTGGCGTCAACGATCCGCATGGGCGGGGTCGATCTGGTTGCGGCACATTACCAAGGCTGGAGTAAAAAAACGAAGCGAGTAGGAGAGATAGAGAACCGATGGAATGGAAGCGAGGAGTAAGAGGTTTGGGGCTGTTGGCGGCGTGGCTGGCCGGAGCGGCGGGCTTGTGGGCGGAGGAAGAGCCGCAGGTGTTCGAGCTGGAGGCTTTCGTGGTGTACGGGGGAACGGTGGATGTGGTCGACGGATTTACCGGCGAACCATTCAGCAAAGAGAACGAGGTGGTGGAGCAATTCCGGGAGAGTTTCAATAAACTGCTGCTCAATTACCATCGCTGGCTGCTCCGACGGGAGGCCACGTTCATGAAAAACCAGATCGAGTCCAACGAGGCCACCATGGCGGAACTCACGGCGTTGGCAGAGTCGTTTGGCGTAAAGGACATTCCCTTCAACGAAGCCAATAACCTGGTCATTGAGCGGGCCATTTTCAATCGCTTGGTGAAGGATCCCTTTTTCAAGATTGACGCCTTGGTGGTGTGGGAGCTGGACCGGCTTCGCGGCCATGAGGCCGATAAGCCAGCGAGTCCTTACGCGCGTGACATCCGGTATAACGCGGAACTGGGGAAATGGGAACGCCGGGTGACCACGGACTGGCATGTCGCGATCCGCATGGGGGCCTTCGACGCCATCAAGGTCCTGAAGCAGCAGGGCTTGAACCTCGACACGAACCGGGGCTATCATTTTATCGACCGGCCGCTGACCGCCAAGGTAAAACCAGACTCCTTCAAGGACGTCCGGCTGACCTACCCCATCATTGTTGACCCACGGGAGCCGACAGAGGCACAGGTCAAGCGGCTGCAGGAAATCTTTGTCTCCAATCTCGCGAGCATATACGACCCCTTCAGTTGGGCCTCCCGTCGAAACATGCGCTTTCGCGGGGGCTTTCAAGGCCCTCTTCTGCGGGCCGTTGAAGCGACGCGCTTCCGCTTCTCTGACCGCAAGTGGTTTGATCCGGTCCTCGCCACCTTCCTCAATGACGTCGTCACCATCAAGCGGCAAGGCATCGCCGAAATATACGATCACAGTCTCCTGCGGCGGATACCGGTCAATGGCAACCTGCTGGGTGGTGGCCTCGACCTCCTCAACTGGAATCCGGGGGAAAATCGCTCCGTCAACTACGACCCCACGACGCAGGGCACAATTGGCATGAACTTCAACCATCCCGATGGGGCCCGTTTCATTATCCTCGAGGCCTATATGCGCGACCCTGCCCGCTTCCTCGACGCCCTACGTGATACATTATCGGACAAGCGAAAGGGCGGTTCCGGGATGACGCTTATGATGGAAGTCATCGAGGCCGCCACTGGAGAACCTGCCGCGGACTTTATCGAGCAAGCCGCCCAGAACCAAAAAAAGGAATTGGACCGCTACCGCTACGACCTGTAAAGCTGTCTTCTGTCTCCCCAGCGGATGACCAGTTGAGAACTGCTCCCGGCCTTTCCCGGCGCCGTCCGACCCAGCGTAAAGGGGCCTCTGAACAGCACCACCGAGACCCCTGCTGCCGGTCGAACTGATACGAATGTACTCGCAAGAAAGCGCCTCCGCCTGCACGAATTACACCGCTAGATGGACGAAGCCTTCATAAAATTGATGACCGATTTGCACCTGCGGAATAATCGCCAAGGTCCGGGAGGAGATGCGCAGACTGCTCTGGCAATACAGCTTGCCGGACTTGACCCCTCGAAGGCCCTGTCGATAGCCGATATCGGATGCGGAACAGGGAGCTCCAGCCTCTTGCTCGCGCACCACCTTCAGGCCCAGATTACCGCCGTCGACTTTCTTCCGGCCTTCCTCGAACAACTCCGGGCCCGGGCCCTCGCGGCCGGACTCGCCGACCGCATCACTCCGCTTTGCGCTTTGATGGAAGCCCTGCCCTTCACCGACAACCAATTCGATGTCATCTGGTCCGAGGGAGCCATTTACAATATGGGGTTTGTTGCCGGCATTCGCGCCTGGCGGCCCTTTCTGAAGCCGGGAGGCCAACTGGTCGTCTCGGAAATCACCTGGCTCACCGAAGCCCGCCCTGCCGAAATCCAAGCGCATTGGGATGCCGCGTATCCGGAAATCAGCACGGCTTCCGGGAAATTCAAGGCCCTTGAGGACGCCGGCTACTCCCCGGAAGCCTATTTCACCCTCCCCGTGGAGTGCTGGTCCACCCACTACTACGAACCGCTTAAAAAAGGGCTTCCCTCATTTCTGGAGCGGCATCGCGACAATCCGACCGCGCAGGAAATTGCGGAGGCGGAACTGCAGGAAATGGCCCTCCACCAACAATATCATTCGTTCTTCAGCTACGGGGTCTACATCGCCCGAAAACACGATTAATCCGACCCTCAAACAGGTGGCATTAAAATGAACCCGTTACCCAAGGCTGCGTCGCTGCGCGACTTGCCGTTGGCCTATGGTGTTGGGCCTCTTCGAGGCCAAACCTGCCATCCCGGCGCCGCCCTGCTTTACACCAGCCGCCGCCGGCCTCGAAGAGGCCAAACCCCATAGCCTGGGGTGAGGCGCGCAGCGCCGTAACCCCAGGGAACGAGTTTTAATAAAATCTCAAGCCCTGTAAGGGCGACACCAGTATAGGATTGCGATTTTGAATCGCCGCTTTATCAAGGTGTGTTTGTGTCGCCCCTACAGGGCTCAACTATTTTTATGACCCGTTTACCCAAGGCTGAGTCGCTGCGCGACTTGCCATTGGGCTATGGGGTTAGGCCTCTTCGAGGCCGGTGATGGGTACGCTGTCCATACGTGTCATAGACCGACCTCATCTGCCGATACCCATACGGGTCAAAGACCGGGTGCACCGCCATTACTGGTCAAAGACCGCCTGAAGGGCGGTCCGGAGGGAAGCCCAGGGCGGAGCCCTCCGAAGGAGGGCGACTCCCTGGGTAACCGGTTTAAAAAAAGTCAGAGCCCTGTAGGGGCGACGGAGGGCCGTGCCCTCCGAAGCTTCACAGAAGGGGAAGCGAAGGAGGGCGACTCCCTGGGTAACCGGTTTAAAAAAAAGATCCCGAGCCCTGCAAGGGCGACGGAGGGCTTTTTATCTTTGTTGTTCTTAACCTAATCTTGTGCTGGATTGTCCATTTGCACCAACCAACAAATCAATACTGAATCTTCCCCAACAGGTCGCAAGGTCACTTTCTAAGGAAAGGCGATCTTGATTGCCCCCGAGGTGAGAGGGCGTGCGTTTTCGCTGCCGGCTTGCGTGAGAACGATC
>JBEAQI010000127.1:0-3319 GCA_041163965.1 Verrucomicrobiota bacterium
TTGAGATTGAGTCGGAGGATTTGAATGGCGCCATCATGGAGCTCCTGGCTGTATCCGCCCCCTTACTACCAGAAGAACTCTCCACCAAAAAACTGGCCAACCAGTTGATGGCACGGGAGAACACCATGACCACCTACCTCGGCAACGGGGTCGCCATGCCCCACATTCGAGTCAAGATGTCCCGTCAGTACATTTTCGCGGTGGGCCGTGTCAAGGACGGGGTTCAGTTTGACGGGGCGCGGGAATACAAGGATGTCCGCCTCATTTTCCTTCTGCTAGCGGGAGACAACGAGAAAAACTACCTCAATGTCCTCGCTTCGCTGGCCCGCCTTTTCCGCGATCGGGGCCTCGTCGAGAACATCGTCTCCGCTCCGGACATCAAGGTTCTCGCCCAACGCATCAATCTTGGATTCAGTGGCCTGCTCGCCAAACCGGAACGGCGCCACACGCGCTTCAACCGGCTCTTCCTCAAAGAGGCGGAAAAAATCGCGCGGGAGGCAAAATGCGGGGCCATCCTTATTTTCAGCGATACCTTCGCGGGAGGCATTGACGGCAGCAAGGGCCTGCCAAACTTTCGCACCGTCATGGTCACCCGCACCACCGCTGACCGCCCCGTGGGTACCGGTCCCACCGACAATGTGATCGAGGTCCGCTCCTCCTCCACCCAGCGGCTCTCTCAAACCCGCAGCGCCATTCTCGTTGGCCTGACCCGCGGCCTCTTCAAACACAACGACCGGCTTCTCTGCCTCGGTGGCATTCCCTCCAGCAACCAGCTGGACACCCTCATGATCGTCGATATTGAGCGGGAATTCCAGAGCGTCATTGACCGGGAAAACGATCTGCTACCGCCTTCCGTGAAGATCGAGGTGCTGGAACGCATGATCGGCATCGCTACCGATCTCTCCGTGGAGGGCCGCGAGGGCAAGCCGGTGGGCACCATGTTTGTCATTGGGGATTCGGAAAAGGTCAACTCCATGGCCAAGCCGCTCGTCCTCAATCCGTTCTACGGTTACCGCATGGAGGACCGCAACGTCCTCAACCCCTTCATGGACGAAACCATCAAGGAATACTCGGTCATTGATGGGGGGTTTGTCATCCGTGGTGATGGCGTTATCGAATCAGCGGGCTCCCTCATTCACGCCCCCGCGGAGTTTTATCACAACCTGCCCTCGGGATACGGAACACGCCACTCCGCCGCGGCCGCCATTACCAAGGCCACTGACTCCATCTCGATCTGCGTCTCCGCCTCCAGCGGCCAGGTGACCCTCTTTCGCAAGGGCGTCCTCTTTCCGCTCTTGGAAAAACCGATCGGCTGAACGGGTCGGCCTTCCTAATCCTCCTCCGCGACCAGCGCGATCGGCGCCTCCGTGGAGGTCTCGCTCCCGCGACGGGTCTGCTCAAGAAAGGCCTTCAGTCCTGCCGCCAGCTTTGGCCCAATGCCGTCCACGGCCTGCAGCTCCTCCAAGCCCGCTTTGCGCAACCGCTCCAGGGACCCGAAGTGCGCCAGCAAGGCTTGCCGTTTGCGCGGCCCCAACCCCTCGAAATCGTCAAGAATGGTCTCCCGTAGCTTTCGCCGCCGCAACTCGGCATTGTATGTGTTGGCGTGGCGATGCGCCTCGTCACGAATATACTGGAGCAGCAGGCGCCCGGCATGATGCGCGGGCAGATTCAAGGGCTCCCGTCCGTCGCTGAAAATGATCGTCTCCCTCTTCTTTGCCAAGCCCACCAGCGCCGGTGGCTCAATCCCCGCCTCCAGAAAGGCACGAAGGGCCGCTCCCACCTGCCCTGCCCCGCCGTCGATCACAATCAGGTCGGGAAAGGCCTCGCCCTCTGCCTGCAGCCGGGCGTATCGCCTCCCCACCACCTCGCACATCGCCCGGAAATCATCATTCCCCACAAAGCTCTTGATCTGGTAGCGGCGGTAGTTTTTTCGCTCGGGACGGGCCTCCACGAAGCGCACCATCGAGGCCACACAGAAACTCCCGGAAATGTGGGAAATATCAAAACACTCCATGACCCGCGGCACGCCCGGCAATCCCAGCGCGGTCTGCAGCTCCAACAGGGGTTTTTCGCGGTCATTCGGCACAGGCACCGCCCGGGTGAACTTGCGGGTCCGCTGCGTGGTTTTGCGTAGCGCCGCGATGACATCCCTCAACTCGGCCGCACGCTCATAGTCACGCGCCTCCGAAGCCTTCATCATGAGGGCCTCCAACTCCTCCAGCCACTCGCGTGAGCGGCCCTCAAGGAAGGCGCAGGCCCGCACCACCCGCTCGCGATACGCCTCCGAGGTCATGAAATTGGGGTGTCCATAGATCTCCGCCCGGACATCGTCGTAAAGCTGCCAACTTCCATCGGCCTGCTGCACCGGATGGGCATCGCCCAACAGGATCCCAAACTTTAAGCGCATTTCCTGCAGCGTCCTCCGCAACAAGCCACTGTGTGCAAAGGGGCCGAAATAGACGGAATTGTCATCCGTCCGAAACCGTACCAGCCGAAACCGGGGCAACACCGTGTTCAAATCGACCCGCACATGAAGAAAGCGCTTGTCGTCCGTGAAGTCGGTATTGTAGCGGGGCTTCCATTCCTTGATCAATTTGCCCTCGTACAGCAGGGCCTCACTCTCAGAACGCACCTCAAGGACCTCGAAATCAGCGATCAAATCGAGCATCGCCGCCACCTTGGGTTGCTCGACCTGAAACCGCCTCGACGGTTGAAAGTACGAACTGACCCGCCGCTTGAGGTTCTTCGCCTTGCCAACGTACAGCACACTCCCAAACCGGTCCTTCATCAAATAGACCCCCGGACCCTCGCCAAGCTGGCGGGCCTTTTCGCGAAGTTTTGTTTTCTCTGGGGCTGGCATCCTGCTATAAAGCGCTTATACTCATCTCCATACACCTATGTTTCATCCTCACTACAGTATGGGAATCTCCACCATCGCAAGCGCCTCATGAAGGTCAATCGAACAGCGGAACTGATCGCCATCGGGGACGAATTGCTCAACGGGTTGCGCGCCAATGGCCACTTGGTCTACCTCGGTGACCAGTTGACCGGCCTCGGGATCGGTCTCCACCACGCCTGCGAAATCCGCGATGAACCGGACGACATCCTCAACAGCCTCAGACAGGCCCTTGATCGCTCGGACCTCATCTTCGTCACCGGCGGCCTCGGCCCGACCGCCGATGACCTCACCGTCGCTTGTACCGCCGCTGCCCTCAACCGGCGCCTCCTTCATGACCCGCAGACGGAACAAGCCATCCGGGAGTTCTTTCAGGCCCGGGGACGCATTCCGGCGGAAAATAACTTCAAACAGTGCGAAATC
>JBEAQI010000128.1:0-8605 GCA_041163965.1 Verrucomicrobiota bacterium
ATGCCGTTTGGGGTGATCGCTGCCATCTATTTGCGGGAATACGCCCGCCAAGGGCCGTTCGTGCAACTGGTTCGGATCGGCGTCAACAACCTCGCGGGCGTCCCTTCCATCGTTTACGGTGTCTTCGGACTCGGGTTCTTTGTCTATGTTCTGGGCGGTTCAATTGATGCGTTATTGTTTGATGAAAAGCTCCCCAACGCCACCTTCGGGACCGGTGGCATCCTCTGGGCCTCCCTGACCCTCGCCCTGATGACGGTTCCTGTTGTCATTGTCGCCACCGAGGACGCCTTGGCGGCAGTTCCCAAGGGAACGCGGGAGGCCAGCCTCGCCTGCGGGGCATCTCAATTACAAACCCTCCTCCGCGTGGTTCTACCAGCCTCCGGACCAGGCATCCTCACCGGCCTTATTCTGGCCATTGCCCGGGGAGCTGGTGAAGTCGCGCCCCTGATGCTCGTCGGTGTCGTCAAACTTGCCCCCGCCCTCCCGCTTGATGGCCAATTCCCTTTCCTGCATCTCGAACGGAAATTCATGCATCTCGGGTACCATATTTACGACCTCGCTTTTCAATCACCAAATGCCGAGGCCAGCCGGCCAATGGTCTTTGCCACCGCGCTCCTTCTTATTCTTCTTGTCATCTCTCTCAACCTCGCCGCCATCCTCATCCGCCGTCGCTTAAAAGCGCGCCTGCA
This sequence comes from Verrucomicrobiota bacterium, assembly GCA_041163965.1. Taxonomy (GTDB): domain Bacteria; phylum Verrucomicrobiota; class Verrucomicrobiia; order Opitutales; family Oceanipulchritudinaceae; genus Oceanipulchritudo. The sequence goes on from JBEAQI010000128.1 coordinate 690, forward strand.
GTCCAGCATCTTTTAGCCGCATTGCCCATGTCCTCTGAATCGCTTCCTCCATCCACTCTCATATCTGTGCGGGACTTTTCCTTCTGGTACGGTCAGGCCCAAGCCCTTGATCGACTCAGTATTGATATCCCTCGCCATCAGGTCACCGCCCTCATCGGCCCCTCGGGCTGCGGGAAGTCCACCCTTATCCGCTCCATCAACCGCATGAACGATCTGGTCGATGGCTGCCGTCACGAGGGCGATATCCTCGTCGACCACGTCAGCATCTATCGCCCCTCCACGGAAGTCATCTCCTTGCGCAAACGCATCGGCATGGTCTTCCAAAAGCCCAACCCCTTCCCGCAGTCCATTTACGAGAATGTCGCTTACGGGCTGCGGGTCGCCGGGCTGCGCCGCAAGCGGGTCCTCGATGAGATCGTTGAGAAAAGCCTCCGTGACGCCGCTCTCTGGGACGAAGTCCGCGACCGCCTTCATGAAAATGCCTTCCAGCTCTCAGGCGGTCAATTGCAACGCCTTTGCATCGCCCGCACCATCGCCAACAAACCGGAAATTCTTCTCCTCGATGAACCCTGCTCGGCCCTCGATCCCATCGCCACCGGCCATATTGAAAACCTTATCTATGAATTGAAGAAGCAATACACCATCGTCATCGTCACCCACAACATGCAGCAGGCGGCCCGCATCTCCGACCTGACCGCCTTCCTCTACATGGGCAAGCTCGTCGAATTCGCCTCTACCGAATCCATCTTCATGCACCCGTCCAATGCTCAGACCGAAGCCTACATCACCGGCCGATTTGGTTAAACGCGTGACAATCCTCCGCTCCCGTGTTTGGAAACGACCATGAGACGCTTCTTCCACAGTGAATTGGATACCTTGAAGGCGCACCTCGTCCTCATGGGCGAAAAATCGAGCAGCGCCCTGCGTAAGGCAGTCAAGGCCCTCACCGAAAAAGACCTTGATCTGGCGGAACAAGTCATCCGTGAAGACGACAGCATCGATTCCCTTGAGGTCGAAATCGATCGGGAGTGCACCCGCTACCTCACCCTGCGTTCTCCCGTGGCCTCAGACCTGCGTCTCATTACCGTGGCCATCAAAGCCAGTCACGACCTCGAACGGGTTGGCGATGAAGCCCGCAATATCGCCAAGCGGGCCCGCAAAATGCTCCTTAAAAAAGGCAAGATCGGCGACCTGCTCTACATTCCGGAAATGGCTGTCATGGCCGATGATATGCTGCGCGATGCCTTCCAGTGCTTCATCGCCGAAGATGCGGAGCGGGCCTCCCTGGTGTTGGCAAGGGACGACGAGGTCGACGCCCTCAACCGCGCCAACTTCAAGGACTACATCCAAAAGGCCAAACTGGATCCGGAAGAGCTCAACCAATACCTTGATCTCATCTTTGTTTCCAAGTCTCTCGAGCGCATCGCCGACCACGCCACCAACCTCGCTGAAGAGGTCATTTTTCTCACGACCGCCCGCGAAACACGGGCCCACGCCCCTAAAATGGACGATTTTTTGGATTGAGCCTTGGCGCTAATCCTGCTTGTGCGACTTTTGCTTTTTTTTTAAAAAGCAATTGAGCCTAAACCAGAAAACAAAAATGCCTAAAGCAACAACGAAAAAAGCGGCGGTGAAGAAGACCGTTTCTTCGACCGTCAAGAAAGCCGCCCCAAAGGCGGTTTCCGCCAAGAAAGACGCGCCCGCCAAGAAGGCGGTGCCTGCCAAGCGCGCCATCCGGAAAGCGGTCCCCACCGAAACAGTCGCTCCTGTGGTCGCCCCCAAGAAGGTGGCTGCAAAGAAGGTGGCTGCAAAGAAGACCGTGGCCAGGAAGGAGCCCGTCAAAACGACCGTGATTGCCAAGTTCGACGCGGGCTTCGGCAATCACCTCGCCATCCGGGGCAACTGTTCCGGTCTGACATGGGACAGTGGAGCGGCCATGGAGAACGTCGGTTCCGACGAATGGGTCTGGAGCAGCACGGTCGTGACCAGTGAACTGGAGTTCAAAGTCCTCCTGAATGACGAGATCTGGAGCACCGGCTCCAATGGAGTCGTCTTCCCGGGTGCGACGGTGGTCTTCCAGCCGAGCTTCTAAGGCGAGGACACACACACCCTCACGGCCGCCGATGAACATCTTCGGTCAGGCCAGTGAGTTTTTCTTGTATCCATTTCTGGATCGCTTGGCGCCCCGCTTTGCCACTCTCAGTGGCGGGAGGCGCCGAGCGGTCCATTTTTATGCGGACGCGGCTCCCCGGCATGGGAACAATAAATCGGTCCCAGCTCGCGAGCTCCCGGCAGCGCTCCACCTCCACACCAATGAGGGTGGGACGAATCCCTGTCGTTTGGAGGAGCAAGGCCGCTCCGGGCTGGGCCTCGTAGCAGGGCCCGCGAGGGCCATCCACACTGATCGCGACATGTTGACCGCTCTCAAGAATCCGCAACAATTCGCGCGCTGCTACCCCGCCACGCCGACTGCTGCTGCCCCGCACGGTTCGAATCCCGCACCCTTCCAGAAAATGACTGAACTGGGCCCCATCGCGGCTCGCGCTGACAAGAGCGTAGAGGTCCCGACCCGAATCTGCGACCCGGCGGTACGCGGCCATCACAGGAAAGATGCGATTGTGCCAAAAGAGGAACAGGGTGCCTTGACGAGGATCGTTGACGACCCGGGCAAATGATTCCGTCTCCATCAAATCAAGACTGGACTGCCAGGCCTTGAGGCCGCTTGCCAAAAGAGACAAGGCCAGCCCAAACCCTCCCTTGACCCGCTCCACCCGCTGCGTCGTCCCGCTATCGTTCATGGCGTTGGAGTCCCACTGAAAAAGGGGCGCTGCGTTATCATGCCCATGCAAATCGCTTCCTCTCACGAGATGTCAGGAAGGCCCGTGCGGGATGTCTCTTCCGGGGCAGTCAGAGGCTGGCGCAGGTCCTTCTCGAACGGCAGGGGCGCCGTCTCCTCCGTGGACTTTTCCTTCAATGGATTGATCGGGGGGGCTGGCGGCAACGGCTCCACGATTTCCATGGGCTCGTCATCCGGGCGAGATTCTACTTTAATACTAAAGCGGCGGGTGTCCCCGGCACGCTGCACCGTGACCTCCACATATTGACCTACACGCGTATAGAACATGGCGTTGCGCAATTCATCAAGGGACTCGATCGGATAATCCCCGATCTGCTTGAGAACATCCCCCTCCAACAGCCCCGCCTGAGCGGCGGGAGAGCCGTCAAAGACCTCTGTTAGGAAAATACGCCTCCCACTCTTGATGCTGGTCTCCGGTTCAACTTCAAACCCGATCCACCCGTAGGTCACCGCCCCACTGAAAAGAATATCGTCGCGGATACGCAGCGCCGCGCGGGCCGGCAGCATGTAGGTGGCCCCCACTTCCGGAAGCGAACCGACTTGTATCCCCATGAGCCTGCCCGCCAGATCCAGATAAGCGGATCCGCCATCGCCCGGACCGGCCGGCACCGTGGTCCGAATATAGGTGCAGGGGAAAAATCGATCGCCGAAACGACTTTCATGGCCCGAGACCAGCCCAAAATCAGGACTGGCTTTGAATTCAAGAGGCATGCTCAAGCGCAGCACCAAACTGCCCATGGCCGGCAAACCGGACCGATCCGACAAATGGAAAAAGGTAAACGACTCCGGCAGAGTGTAGGTCCGCAAAAACGCGATATTGGACCGCTCATCCAAACCGACCACCTCGGCACCATAATCAATCTGATTGTGCTCCACCCAAATCCGGAGGGCTTCGTAGACAATGCTGGCATTCGTCAGGATCAATCCTTCCCGGCTGATAAAAAACCCGCTCCCGATCACCAGTTGCGGGACGCTGGCCTCTCCCTCGGCTGGTTCAAGCCCCTCCTTCTGCAGCAACTCTTCGCTTGGGGGAAATACCGCCTTGACCCGCACCATGGCGCTCTTGTTCTGCTCAAACAGCGACACCAAGCGCTCTTCCAGCTCTGCCAGTTGGGCCGTTGCGGTCAGACTTCCTCCCTGAAGCAGCAGCACCGTGAGCCACACCCCGCCAAAGAGCCTGAGGATTGCCATGCAGGTCATGGGTGCCGCCTAAAAATTGCGGCCCAAACTGTAGTCCGCGGTGGTCACGCTGTAGGAACGCGAACGAAGGGTGTCGCGCACATAGGAGGCTCCGGAGGGAACCGGCACTTCCAAGGCTGGCGTGTAAAGGACCTTACGAAAGGAATGGGTCGTCGTGGCCCTCTGCTCAATGGCATCCATCACAAACTGGCTGGAAAGCCCTTGGGCTGATGGCCCAGAACCGATTATATCAACACTCATTGCGGCGTCTGAAACAGCCGCAGGGGCCTCCTCCATAACAAGACGGACCTGATCAGTCGCCACCTCGGCCAAAATAGGGCTGGAGGTCTCTTGACCGCGCCACCCCAGCACTCCAAGCGCCAACAAGCCCAAAGCCGGCACCGCCACCGTCATCCATTTGACGAGGGGATTCCAGAGACGCCAGGATTGATCCTGTTTGACCAAACTGTGCAACCGACGCCGGTTGAAGTCTTTCTCGAAAGAATCCCAAAAGCCGTCATCGGGAACCTCGCACCTCTTGATTCTGAGGAGCGATTCCAAGGAGACGGGAGGGTTCTTATCCGGTTGATCCATCTGCGAGGGAGGGGGCGTCATTCGAGAAATGGCTGCAAATCGGCCTGCAATTGCTGCTTGGCGTAATGCAGGCGGGAACGGACCGTGCCCACGGAGCACTCCATGACCTCGGCGATTTCCTGATGACTTAACCCTTCAATTTCAAAAAGCACGACGACTGTCCTATGCTTAGGAGACAGTTTCTGCAGGGCTTCGTTCAATTTTTCCTGCAGCTCATTCAAAAGGGCGCCCTTGTCTGATTTGTGCTTGGCGGCCAAGGCTTCCAGCACCTGCGCATGGCTGCCCTCTTCCTGAATCTTTTCCAGACTGAAAAAGCGCCTGAAGCGGTTGCGCTTCAAGTGGGTCAACGTCGCGTTGACTCCAATCCGGTACAGCCATGTGAAAAATGCCGAATTGCCCTTGAAGCGGTTGATCGAACTGAAGGCCTTAATGAAGGCCTCCTGCGTCAGGTCAGCGGCATCCTCCCGGTTTGAAGTGAGATTGTAAATGACCGCGTACAGGCGTTCCCGATACTTGCGGACGAGGGAGTCGAATGCCGCCACATCACCGGCCTGGACCCGCGCCACCAGCAATTGATCGCTGTCTGAAGCGTGCGAGAGGGCATCCGCCTCCGCACCCAAGGGCAGAACATCATCAACTGGTTTGGACAAAGCCATTAGCGTAAATTGATAGATGGAAACGTTTGATTCAAGCAATAAAGCGGTGCACCGCCTTGATAGAGAGATCAGGTCACGGAAAATTTATTCCAAGCGGCCTCAAGAAAGTGGAGCAGGCGTTCAAGGGGGTCGTCCGCTGGGCGCGCCGCCAAGGCCGCGAGGTGGCCGCGGGCGGCAAGAATTTCTGCAAGAAAGAGGGCATGGACGCGACCGGGAATCCCCGCATCCGCCAGTACCGCGGTGAAGTCGGTGGAACCAACGGTTTCCCAAATTCCGGAAACCGCCCTCGGACGGTCCGCTTCGGGGAGGCCTTCCAACCACAGGATCACCGGCAGGGTGGCCTTCCCGGTGGCGAGGTCCGTGCCCAGGGTTTTACCGGCCTGCGCTTCCCGCCCAAAAATGTCCGCCATGTCATCATAAATTTGGTAAGCGCGTCCAAGATGGGTCGCGTAATTGACGAGAGCCTCCAGTTGCTCCGTATCAAGCTGGGTCAGCAGTCCGCCGAGGTAGGTCGACACGCGAAACAGCTCTGCGGTCTTCAAGTCAATGATGCGAAAGTAACCATGGCGGTCTGGAATGGCAGCCTGCCGGGAAAAGGTCTGGACAATCTCTCCGGAGCACACCTGCCGCGTGGCCTTCGAAACGACGCGGCACACCTCCACCGAATCAAAACCGGAGGCTAGATGCAGCGCATGGGAAAAAAGGGCGTCCCCGAGCAAAACGGCGATATGCGAACCATGCCGCGCCGCTACCGTCTCGGTGCGGTGCCGAACTGTCGCCTCATCCAGAATATCGTCGTGCACCAAGGTCGCCAAATGCACCAGCTCCACGATGGCGGCCGCCTTTGTAATCTCCGCCTTGCGGGCAGCCACTCCGCCACCCGCTGCCGAAAACACCAACAAGGGACGCAGTTTCTTGCCACTGTGCCCAAAGCAATATCGCACCAGCGACCGCACTTCAGGCTCGAAAAAGCGAACTTGCTCCTCAAGGAAGGCCTCCAGTTCATCAAAAGCGAAGCGGAGGGGTTCGGTAATGGCCTCGAAGACGGGGCTCGGACTCGGTGAAGAAACGGACATCTCTGGCGCAAGGTAGGGGCCTTGTCCCCAAAATCAAGCCACTCCATGGATGGATTTCTTATTTTACAGCAAGCCCCGCCACATTCATAACCAATGACACCAACTATGACGGACTCTCCCCTGCTTTCCGTAGCGCTGTTTATCGGCGCCCTCATCCTCCTCAAACTATGGCGTGATGACCTCCTGCAATGGAAGGCGGGGCGCCCGAACCCAAAAGCCTTTCCGGGGGCCACTGGGACCACCGCCACCGCCCTCGGCATCGCCGCGGCCGGAGCCATTTTGCTGGTGGGGACCGAAACCGCCGGAGAATACGCCATAGGGGTCTCCGCGGAGCAGTCCACCATCACTGTCCTCTTTCTCCTGCCCATGCTGGGCGCCGGAATCCTTGAGGAAATTCTCTTCCGCGGCTACCTCGTGGTTTTCAATCGTGGACGGATTCGCCTCGTTCTCAGTTGCCTCTTTTTCTCCGCCCTCTTCACCTTGCTCCATTACCAGTACTACCTCGAAATTCCCGAAGACGGAGGATTGGGCACGATCTCGCTCCACCTCGACCCAAAGTCCCTCTGGACCCTCCTCCTCCTGTTCCTCAATTCGCTCTGGTTCTATACGGTCCGCTTCGCCCCTTGGAATCGCAATCTGTCCCTGCTTCCATGTTTTGTCGCTCACATCGTCAGCAACCTCACCGTCTTTGTTGTCAAAGCTGCCCAAGGACACGTCCACGGTTGGTTCTGATTCATTCCACCTTTGCCACAGGCCCGATCAAAAACCGCTCTCCGCAAAAAAAGATTTGAAAGCCGTGTAACCTCCCCTCATAAGCCATTTACGAAGGTGCGCGGATTTATGCGGGTGTCTGCAAGTTCTCTGTCAGCGGTGGATTCTGAGCAAACGGGCCGAAGGGCTCCCGGACAGGTTTCCGCTTGTCCCGCTCCAAGGCGCTCGCGCTCCCGTGCCGAAGGCAGCTCGGATGCCGGAGACGAACGGCCCAAACCTTGACGATTGGCCCTGTTCTCATGAAAGGCGTCCCGTCAGCCTGCCCCTCGCCATCGCGGACCAATCCCAGCATCTTAGGGATGTTTGTGCTCCTCGCGGCAGGTCAAGCCCTCATTGGCGCGCCCGCCGCCCCAGACCCCATCCAGTTAAGGCAACCGGATGGCGGCATGATTGAAGCCCGCGTCCGCGGCGACGAGTTCTTCGCATGGTACGAGACCCTTGACGGGCATCCCATTGAACAGGATGCCCAAAGCAAAGCATGGATATACCGGTCCAGAGACGAGTTCCGACAACCGCTGGCGGAACCCTCGGCCCGAGTCGTTGGGGAGGCCCCGCCTCCATCCACAACATGGACCCCGGAGGAGCCACCGGAGGCGGCCCAGCTTCGCCTGCAGGCCGACCAATCGCGGGCCCAACAGCTCCTGAAGACGGGCTCCACGCGGACCGCCATGCGGGAAGCGATGTCGACACCGGGGCCGGTCGAGAAAAAACTGTTGACCATCTGTGTCCGCTTCAGCGACAGCCCGCCTGCCTCCTCACTGACGCCGATCAGCTACTTTCAAG
>JBEAQI010000129.1:0-7645 GCA_041163965.1 Verrucomicrobiota bacterium
GATCTGGCACTTCCTCAAAGGCCAGACCAGCGCTTCAGTTGAGGAAATCGTTCAGGAACTCCAGATGCCGGTCCACCGCCTCGGCCCCCTCCTTATTCAGATGGAAATAGATGGCCACCTCGTCAAACGACTCGATGGCCGCTATGAGCTGGCCTGACTACCTCGGCCACGGGTCCTGCGCGTGCCCTCCGGCGATCCGGTTCCGCTTGGTTGGCAGTTGCCCGATCAGCCCGGTGGCCACCCAAGGGCCCGGCCGCCGAGGACATGGACATGCAGGTGCGGCACGCTTTCACCGCCGTCCGGTCCATTGTTGATGACCACCCGGTATCCGCCATTCAGGCCCTCCCGGCGCGCCACTTCCGCGGCCACCAACAGGAGGTGCCCTAGAAGGCCGGTGTCCTCCTCCTTGGCCATTTCCAAACGCGGCAGCGCCTTGCGCGGAATCACCAACAAGTGCTCCGGGGCCTGCGGGCCAATGTCCCGGATCACGAAGCACAAGGCGTCCTCAAAGACCTTTTGCGAAGGGATTTCGCCTGATTCAATACGTTCAAACAGCGTTGCCATGCTGTCCACCTTGAGCGGTCTGTTCTCCTGACTCAAGCACAAGCGACGCGAGTCCCCCCGCCAATTTCACACACGTGTTTGTTGACAGGCGGGGACGAATTTGGTGGAAGGAGAGGATGGAAGAAATAAAGTCGGACATTGGGTTGATTGGGTTGGCGGTGATGGGGCAGAATCTGGCCTTGAACATAGCGGACCACGGGTTTCGTATATCCGTTTACAACCGGACGGTGAGCAAGACGGAGGCCTTTGTGGAGGCGAATCCCGGGACGCCTGGGGGATTGGTGGGGGCGGCGACGGTGGAGGCCTTTGTAGCGACGTTGAAGCGACCGCGGAAGGCGATCATTCTGGTGCAGGCGGGGGCGGCGACGGACGGGGTGATTGAGGGATTGGTGGAGCATCTGGAGAGCGGGGACATCATCATTGATGGAGGGAACGCGAAGTGGACGGACACGATCCGGCGCGAGCGCGACTTGAAGGCGAAGGGGCTGAGGTTTATTGGGAGCGGGGTATCAGGGGGTGAGGAAGGAGCGCGCTTTGGACCCAGTCTGATGCCTGGCGGGGATCGCGAGGCGTGGGAGGAATTGGAGCCGATCTGGACGGCGATTGCGGCGAAGGTGGACCCTGAGACGGGCCGTCCCTTGGAGGGCGCGTTGCCGGGCAAGCCGGTGGAGGGCGGGGTTCCCTGTTCCGCGTATATTGGGGAGAACGGAGCCGGGCATTATGTGAAGATGGTGCACAACGGGATCGAGTATGGAGACATGCAGATGATCTGCGAGGCCTACGACCTGATGAAAGGGCTGCTGGGGATGACGGCCCCGGAGATTGGAGAGGTGATGGCCCGTTGGAACGCGGGATTGCTGGACAGCTATTTGATGGAGATCACGGCGGACATCCTTGGGCAGGCTGATCCCGAGACTGGGGGTCCGTTGGTGGACGTGATTTTGGACACGGCCGGGCAGAAGGGGACGGGCAAGTGGACCAGTGTGAACGCTCTGGACATGGGGGTTCCCGCACCGACAGTGGCGGAGGCGGTATTTGCGCGCTGTTTGAGTGCGGTGAAGGAGGAGCGGGTGGCGGCTTCCGCGATCTTAAGGGGTCCCGAGGCGGGTCCGTTCGAAGGGGACCGGGCGGCCTTCCTGGAGGCCATTCACGATGCCCTGTACTGTTCGAAGATTTGCTCGTACGCGCAGGGGTTTCAGCTGATGCGGGAGGCCCAGAAGGAATACCAATGGACGCTCGATTTTGGCCAAATTGCGCAGATCTGGCGTGGCGGGTGTATCATCCGGGCGGCCTTTTTGCAGAAGATAACGGAGGCTTATGAGCGAGCGCCGGAGCTGGCGAACCTGTTGCTTGACCCCTATTTCCGCGAGCGCATCCACGGGGCGCAGGCGAATTGGCGGCGGGTGATTGGGGCGGCGGCGATGGCGGGTATCAGCGTTCCGACGTTCAGCAGCGCGTTGAGTTATTATGATGGATACCGCTCGGCCCGGTTGCCGCAGAATTTGTTGCAGGCGCAGCGCGATTATTTTGGCGCACACACCTACGAACGCGTCGACCACCCACGGGGCGAGTTTTTCCACATTGACTGGCCGGATCCGGCCCGGCCTCAGCGCCGTTCTTGAGGATCCGGCCGTTCCTGAGGATCCGTGATCTCCGGCGGTTGGTCCTTGGGGCCATGGCCGTTGTGGCCGGTTAGGTTGATGAGGGCGGACAGGTAGCGCGTCTGGCGCAGGACGCCGGCGCTGGTGAGCAGGGCGGGCCGTTCCCGGTGTTCTGAGGTGAGGCGCGGGATGTAGAAAAAGATTCCGATCTGAGAGACCAGCAGGGCGACGAAGAAGAGGGTAAAGGTGTCGGTTCGGACGCCGGGCTGGTTCCCGGGGATTTTAACGAGGTAGCCCCAGAGGATGGGGGCGATGCCGCCGACGAGGCCGACCATGGCACTGTGCACGGAGACGTGGAGGGCTTGCTTCCGCTCGTCGCAGACCCGTGGCAGGTATTTCAGGGTGGCGGTGACCCAGAGGCTGGTGGAGCAGCCGAAAGAAAAGAAGGCCAGCGGCAAAAAGGCGAACAAGGCCGAATGGCCCTGAATGAGGAAGATCCAGTAGAGGGAAATGGCCATCGCGGAGAGCAGAGAGAGACGAAAGACTGGCTTGGCGCCGATACGGTCGACGTGGTTGCGTGTCAGGAGGGTACCGATAATGACGCCGAGGTACTGCAGAGCGCTGAAGGAGAGGATGCGGTCCATGGAGAGTCCGGCCTCGGTTTTGAGGTAGTAGGCTTGGAGCGGAATAAAGGCCGTATTGGTGAGCGCGTTGGTGCCCATCATGAGGAGAAATTGCCGGAAGGGGGACTTTGACAGGCAGATCCGAGGCGTTTCGGTGGCGATTTGTTTCAGGCTGGTGGAAGTGGGCTTTGGCGGATCCTCGACCTGGCTCAGGTAGTATATGGTGAAGAAGGTGCCAATGATGGCGTAAGCATACTGCCAGAAGAAGGCGTCGTAGGTCGGGAGGAGGCGGAAGAGAGCGGCGCAGAGCAGGAGGGTCATGATGCCGGAGAGGCCGGTGACGGCCTGATCGGTGGCGAAGTAGCGGCCGCGGACGGCATCCGGGAGGGTGGCATAAATCATGGGCATAACCGCGCAGCCGCCGATGGCGCGAAAAAAGCTGAAGAAGAAAGAGGAGGCGATGAGGGAATAGACCATCCAGGGAGCCGGCTGGCTGGGTCCGATGGAGGCGAGGCCAAGCGGGATGAGCAGGAAGACGCCCCGCGCGGCCCATCCAAAGATGACCTGACGCTTGTATCCGAACCGCGGCAGGGTGTAGGTGGCGAGGATCTGAACCGGCAGCAGGAGGAGCACAAACGCGTAGGCGATGCCGACCTGAAAGGAGGAGGCTCCCAATTCACCTGCGAGAAGGACCAGCGGGGTGCCGAGGCCGATCATCCAGGTAGTGGCATTGAAGAAGCCAAACTTCAGCAGATTGGCGTAGGGCGCGAGGGACGGTTGGTTGGATGAGCTCACGCTGGATCGGCGAGGAGCCTTGAATGCCAGTAGGCAAGCGCTTCCTCTGTCTGGCCGGGGCCTGGCATGCCGGGCCGTTCCCGGTTGGCGAGCGAGCGCGGCACCGAGAAGCAATCCACCCAATCCGAGCCGAGGAGCGGGCAGATTGCTTGAGCGGCTTCGAGCGGAATCTGGTGCAGACCGCAGGCGGTTTTTTCGGCGTGGCCGACGAGGGCCCCGACGACATGGTGGGCGTCCCGAAAAGGCAGGCCGCGCAGGACCAGATAGTCAACGACATCAGTGGCCAGAAGGGCCGGATCCGAAACGGCCGCGGCACAGTTCTCCTTGTTGAGGCGCATCCCCTCGAGGGTGCCTTCAAGCACAAGAAGACAATCGAGGGTCTTGTCGAAGGCGGCGAAAACGGGCGGTTTGTCCTCTTGAAGATCCCGGTTGTAAGTGAGCGGAAGCCCTTTGACGAGGGTGAGGAGGGTGGGGACCGTCCCCATGATGATGGCCGCCTTGCCCCGGATCAGCTCCAGCGAATCCGGATTTTTTTTCTGCGGCATGAGGCTGGAGCCGGTGGTGTAGGCGTCCGGCAGACTGGCAAAGCCAAATTCCCGGCTACTCCAGAGGATGAGGTCCTCGGCGACCCGCGAAAGGTGGCTGGCAATGACCGCGCAGACTGTGGCGAACTCGATAAAGAGGTCCCGGTCGGCAACCGCGTCCATGGAGTTGCGGGTCACCCGGGGCTGACCCTGCGAGTCGACAAAGCCCAGCTCGCGGGCCACAAAGAGCCGGTCGATGGGAAGGGTGGTGCCGGCGATGGCCCCGGAGCCCAATGGACACACATTGGCATTTTCCCGAAAGGCGCCGAGCCGGTCCAGGTCGCGTCCAAACATTTCCATGTAGGCGAGGAGATGGTGGGCGACGGTCACCGGCTGGGCCCGCTGAAGGTGGGTGTAGCCCGGTATCGCCACGGTCTGGTGGGCGGTGGCCTGTTTGAGAAGCGTCTTAAGGAGTCCTTCAAGGCCGCTCTGCAGGTGGTCGGCGGCATCCTTGAAGAAGAGGCGCATATCGGTGGCAACTTGGTCGTTGCGGCTGCGGGCGGTGTGGAGCTTGGCGGCCGCCGGAACCCGCGCGGTCAGGGCCTGTTCGATGTTCATGTGGACATCCTCGAAAGCGGGATCCCACGCAAACTGACCCGAGGCGATTTCCCGGCGGATGGCGTCGAGGCCATGGCAGATGGCGTTGCCTTCTGTTTCGGTGAGGAGGCCGACGTGCACGAGCATGCGCGCGTGCGCCTGGCTTCCGCGGATGTCGTAGGCGGCGAGGCGCTGGTCAAAGGAGACCGACTCACTGAAGCGCACCATGCGGTCGCTGGGCCCCTCGGCGAAGCGACCGCCCCACGTTGCCTGCTTGTTTTGCTGCATGGAAAGAAAAGCAACAAAAGCCCGGCCTTTCAGGCAATTCAATTAAACACGCGCCGGGGACTGAAATCGATTAACCGTTGACGCAGGCGTCTCAGCGGCACAATCCTAGCAGGCTTTGCGTCATCATGAAGCCCTTTTATATCACCACTGCCATCGACTATGCGAATGGGCCGCCCCATCTCGGCCATGCCTATGAGAAAGTGCTCACCGACGTCGTGGCAAGGTACCAGCGTCTGCTTGGGAATCCCGTCCATTTTCTTACCGGGATCGACGAACACGGGCAGAAGGTTACACAAACCGCGCAGGCCCTTGGGAAGGATCCCAAGCAGTTGACCGACGAGTTGGCGCCTCTTTTCAAGCAGCTGTGCGAGACCCTGCACATTTCCAACGATGATTTCATCCGGACCACCGAGGAGCGGCATATTCGGGTGGTACAGGCGATTTTGCAGGATTTGTACGATCGCGGAGACATCTACAAGGGGCGGTACACGGGCCACTATTCCGTCCGGCAGGAGCAGTTTGTCCTTGAGAAGGAGAAGGATGAACAGGGCCGCTGGCCGGAGATTTACGGGGAGGTGGTCGAGATTGAGGAGGAAAACTATTTTTTCCGTCTCAGTGCCTATCAGGACTGGTTGATCGGATATTTGCGCGAGAACGCTTTCGTGGTGCCGGCCTTTCGGCAGAAGCAGGTCCTGTCCTTTTTGCAGGAGCCGGTGAACGATCTGTGCATTTCTCGGCCCAAGACCCGGTTGTCGTGGGGTATTGAGCTGCCCTTTGATGCCGACTATGTGACTTACGTCTGGTTTGATGCCCTCATCAATTACATTTCGGCGATTGGATACGGCACGGAGGCCTTTGCGCGGTATTGGCCGGTGGACTACCATGTGATCGGCAAGGACATCCTCGTTCCCTCCCATTCCGTTTATTGGCCGATCATGCTCAAGGCCATCGGAGTGGAGCCCCCGAAATCCCTTCTGGTCCATGGCTGGTGGCATGTGGGAGGCCAGAAAATGTCGAAAAGCACTGGACAAAAAATCGACCCGGTGGAATTTGCGGCGACGTATGGAGCGGACGCCCTGCGTTATTTTCTGACCCGCGAGATGAGTGTCGGGCAGGACAGTGACTTTACCTTGGAGTTGTTTCTGGCCCGCTACAATGCCGACCTTGCGAACAATCTTGGCAACCTTGTGAGCCGGTTGTTGAACATGGCGGGGCGCCACTTTCCGACCGGTTTGGCGAAGGCGGAGGTCTGCGATGTTCCAGAGGAGACGGTGCACCGCGCCTGGGCGTTGGCCCGCACGGAGATTCAGGAGGCCTACGAGCAGTTCCAATTCCATGTCGCGATGGAGAAGACCTTTGCCTTCATCACCACATTGAACCGGTACGCAGAGATCCGCGCGCCGTGGAAGCTGGCGAAATCGTCGGATCCGGATGATGCCGCGATCCTTGCCACGGCGATCGCGACCTTGGCGGAGGGACTACGGTTGGCAACGGTCTTTCTGAAGCCGGTGATGCCCCAGATATCCGACCGCATCAGTGGCTTGCTGGGCGAGGCGCCGATCGAGTGTTTGACGGGCCAGCTCGACTGGTCGGACCGGTTGACGGGTCGGCCCTTGGGAGAGAAAACGATTCTCTTTCCCCGGCCCGAAGCTGAATAAAAACGGCCCCATGCAGAGCAAGCGCCTGAAAGCAGTTTTTGCGGGCCATCCCGAGCGGATCCACACCGTTTTCAAAGGGTGGGAAGCGACGCCACTGAGCGACCAGATCGAAATTTTGGGCGATCCTTTTGCGGGTCGCTTTGATGAGGAGAGGGTGCCGGTGGAGTGGTCGCAGGCCGAGGTCATCTTCGGAACGTGGGGCATGCCCGTCCTGACAAAATCACTACTCGACCAGCTGCCTTTCCTGCAGGCCGTTTTTTACGCAGCTGGCTCGGTGCGGCCGTTTGTGACCCCGGCCAGTTGGGAGCGCGGCATCCGCATCTTTTCCTCGGCTCGTGCGAACGCCATTCCGGTGGCCGAGTTCACCTTTGCGCAGGTGGTGTTGTCGCTCAAGGCGGTTCCGCAGATCCGCGTCAGGTCCCGTGCGGACTGGGTGGCGGCAGAGGACAAAAAAGCCGCGCTCCGCGGAAATTTCGCGGTGCGGGTGGGGTTGATTTCCTTTGGGATCATTGCCCGGCGGGTCCGGGAGTTGTTACGCACCTGCGATCATGAGGTCGTGGTGTACGATCCCTTTTTGACGGTTGCGGCGGCGGAGGAGGCCGGAGTGTCGCTGGTTTCCCTTGAGGAGCTCTTCGCGACGTGCGAGGTGGTCTCGCTGCACACGCCGCTGCTGCCCTCGACCCGTGGGTTGATCCGCGGGCACCATCTGGCCTCCATGAAGGCGGGGGCCACCTTTATCAACACCGCACGCGGAGCGGTTGTGAACCAAGCGGAGATGGGAGCGGTCCTGCGCGAGCGATCCGATCTGACGGCCATTCTGGATGTCCTTGAGCAGGAGCCACCGGTGGCGGAGGACCCGCTGTTCAGCCTGCCGAATGTCTGGATTTATCCCCACTTGGCAGGCGCCATTGGCCATGAGTACCAGCGGTTTTTGTTGGCGATGTCGGAGACGGTGGAGGCCTATCGCGATGGTCGAGCTACTCCGTACGAGATCA
>JBEAQI010000130.1:0-2624 GCA_041163965.1 Verrucomicrobiota bacterium
CGCGTACCAGCTGCTCCACCAAGGCCCGTTTTGTTAAATCCATGAGAGATTTCCGATCAAATTTTGGAAGAATTTGAAAGCTTTTAGATGTTTTTGCGCAAAACTGTCAAGGGGTAAATTGAAAAAAGGGCGGCCCCTTCGCTACCTGAATTTAGGTGTCCGGCGTACCTAAATTTGACTGTTCGGAGCCCTTGGCGCGACTCCGCGGTTACCGGCACGCTATTCACCGAAATGAAACCCTCTGCCCCTCCAAAATCGCTCTCTTTCCGGCGGGACGCCTTCTTCAAGCTCATTCTATCTGATCCGCAAATGGCCCGCTCATTTTTCAGAGCCTATCTTCCAAAACCGCTCGTCGACGCCATCGACTGGGATTCCCTAACCGCGCTTCCGACAGAGATGGAATCCACCTCCGACACCACCCTCCGCGCCGACATCATTTACATCGTGAAACTGCGCGGATTCCAGCGCCTCCGGATCATCCTCATCGTCGAACACCAGAGCTCCTTTGATAATGACATGGAAACCCGTATTGGCATCTACGCGGTACGGAAAGTACGGGAACTCAAAGCCCAGATCCCCAACAACACCCTCATCGCTCACGGCATTGTTCTCCATCAAAACAGCCGACCATGGAAAAACACCCGAGCCTCGGATCCTCATCTGCCTGCTGAACTTCACTTTCTAAAAAATGCCGACGTCAGCCCCGCCCTTTTCCATTTAGGCTTCAATCTCGTCGACCTCGCCACCCACGCTCAACGCCTTGACTCTAGCACAACCCTCATTCATATGATCGATAGTCTCCGCAACCCAACCTTAAAGGAGATCCAGAACCCTGCAAGAGCGATAGAGGAACACCGATACGCCCTGTTTCAATCGGCAATCGACAACGCTGGTCCGAGGACGACGCGGAGGCCGACCCAGTTGCGGGAGCTGTCGGGGAGAAGACTGTCTCGGGCAGAGCTTCGGCAACGGTGAGCGGGACTGGACCAACCCCCGCCTCGGATGGGATGTCCGCGGCCCCGTGCGAGATTCACGGGATCGGAGACAGCGCCCCCGGGGAGGCGGTCCCAGTAGAGGTCGAGCGTCCATTCCGCAACATTGCCATGGACATCATAAAGGCCCCATGCGTTGGGCGGAAAAGACCCGCATGGAAGGGTACCAGAGGGATCCGGGACCGCCTCCAGCCCGTTTTGCGATGGATCGTAGACGCCGGAAAAGTTTCCCCTCGTGGGCGAGGCGGTGGCGCCAAATGTAAAGGGTGTGGAAGATCCGGCACGCGCCGCGTACTCCCATTCGGCCTCCGTCGGGAGACGATAAGCATAGCCATCCGGGAGGCGGCCGGCGTCCGCTTCAAAGCGGTTCAACCGCTCGCAAAAGGCCTTGGCCTCGGTCCATGAGATCGCCACCACGGGATGATCCGGACCACCGGCCGGGGACGGATTGTTGCCCATGATGCGAAGCCAGAGGGCCTGCGAAACTTCCTTGGTTCCCATCCAAAATCCTTGTTTGAAACGCACCACTGTCCGGTTGTCCTCGTTCGGCAACCGGCGATACTCGGTGACAGGACTTCCCATCGTGAAGCGGCCGGGCTCGATCCATGCCATTGGCAAATCAAAGTACGGCGGCGTGTAGGCATGGCCCGGTTCAGGCCCGGGAAGGGGCTTGAGGGGCACCGTCCACTCCACCCGCGCCAGCTGTTTCTCCTCGAATTGCTGGGTCACGGAATAGTAATTCTCAACAATCGCTTCCACCGCCACCGGCTTCCCTGGCTCAATCAAAAGGGTTCCCGTCGTGTCGAGTTCAACAGGAATGCCATCAACGCGAAAACGTGCCATAGTACCAAAGGGAAGGATCGGCACAATGCCAGCCGGCAAAGGCTCCAAGTGAATGACGATCGGCCCAGTCGCGGCTTCCGCACTGATCGTTATTTCGCGCTGCAAGGCGGCGAAATCGGGATGCTGAAAGAGGACCTGATGCTGCCCCAGCGGCAGTTCGAGCCTGCCTTCTGCAACCGAAACAGGTTCGGCATTGAGAAACACCTGGACGGCCTCCCAAGCGGGAACCGGCACCGCGTCCGTCGTGGTGATTTGAAAGGCGACCTCAACTTGGATCGGCTCCAATGGCCCCTCCACAAGACGGAGTTGACCAGGCGAAGGGTCAACCTTCACCCGATAAGGTGCAAATCCTTCCTTTTCGATCAACACCTCAATGGGGGTCTCTAACGGGCGCGCAAGATTCTCTAATGGGGTCTGGCCAACGACTTCCCCGGCGATGCGAACGGTCGCCCCGGACGGGGTCGAAAGGACCTGGATGCGGGTTGGCCGGACCCGCTGCCCAAGGGTCACCGTATGGTCCGTCGGCAGCTCCACCAACTCGCTGACCTGCTCCTCATAGGCTGGATGGCGGGCCACAAAGCGGTAGAATCCGGGAACGAAGCGCGGCCCTGAATCGAGCATGCCCTTCGCGTCCGTCGTCCCAATAAACAAGTCAGGATGATCCTCAAAAACAGCGTGTATCGTGGATTCCGGCACGGCCGTGACACGAACTGGGACGGCCTCTAGACGAGGCTCAAGTTGGAGAATGAACCGTCCCTCCGCGGGCACTTCCACCACTGCAGATTCTCC
>JBEAQI010000131.1:0-5830 GCA_041163965.1 Verrucomicrobiota bacterium
GATCAGTTACAGTCCCCCAGGTAGATGCTTGGAAAGGTCAGGTTGCCATCTTTGAGAAACCCTTTGATGCTGTCTGGATAGAAGCGGATCCGGTCAATGGCGTCTAGGGACAGCCAGCTGACCCCGACCTGATGGTTGTCCGTTTCCGTGCCCGGGCAGGCCGCGTGCGGATCAGCCGCCTCACACAAAAAGACATGTTCCAATTGATGAAAGCCAACATGACGCTTCGAGAAGGTGTGATTTTTACCGATGTATTCCCGGACGTAGAGCAGGCGCCGGACGCTGACTTCAATCCCCACTTCTTCCAGACATTCCCGGCGGACAGTCTCCTCCAGCGTTTCACCCGGCAGTTGCCCGCCTCCCGGCAAAATGTAGTACGGTCCCCGATGATCGCGCATCTTGGTCGCGAGCAGACAGCCATCGCAGATAATGATGGCGCGCGCGGCGGATCGGATTTGATGGATTTGACTCACTGGAAAGGGTGTTTGGCAGGAATTAAATGACCTGACAAGTATTCCACTGATGGCATACCATTTTGTCATGGAAAAACAAGCGGGTGAGGAGGTAGGGGCATTTTGGGAAAGCCGTTGGCGCAGTGGCGACACGCCATGGGACCACGGTCAGCCTGCCCCGCCTTTTGTGGAATTTGTAAGGCGGGAGGGGGCTCCAATGGGCCGGGTCCTGATTCCCGGTCCTGGATCCGGCCATGACGTCCGGTTTTTTGCGGAGCAGGGGGCCAGTGTGACTGGGTTGGATATTGCCCCTTCCGCCGTCGAGCATGCGCGGCGAGTCAATCCCCACGCAAGGGCCACTTACCAGATTGGGGATGTGCTGGATCCTGCGCCGGACCTGTTTGGGGCCTTCGATTGGGTGATTGAGCATACCTGCCTTTGTGCCCTACCGCCTCGTTGCCGTACTGCCTATGCCCGGGCGATTCCCCGCTATCTCCGGCCTGGTGGTCATTATCTTGCGATCTTTTACCGCACGCCCCATTCCCTGGATGGGCCGCCATTCGGTATAGGCGCGGAAGAGATCGATGACCTGTTCGGTGAGCCCTTTGTGCTCCGCCAGGCCATGGTGCCGACGATGGCCTATCCATCCCGCGAGGGGAGAGAGGAACTCCGCTTGTACCAAAAGCGATAGCGTCGGGAGGTGCGTGGAGTGGGGTGACCGCCTCGGGTTGGCTAGTTCGTTGGATACCAATACCAAGGCGGGACGGACGGTCAGTACAGGTCTTGGATAACGGTCAGGCCGTTGATTTTTCGATAGTGGGCATCTTCGGTGAGGAGGGCCGCTCCGATGGAAAGGGCGCAGGC
Organism: Verrucomicrobiota bacterium; assembly: GCA_041163965.1. Lineage (GTDB taxonomy): Bacteria > Verrucomicrobiota > Verrucomicrobiia > Opitutales > Oceanipulchritudinaceae > Oceanipulchritudo. The sequence goes on from JBEAQI010000131.1 coordinate 1,317, forward strand.
GGCGATGTGGAGGTCTTGAAGCGGCAACACGACGCCTTTGCGGTCAAGGCTCCATGCCAGTTCGAGGGTGTCTCGCCATCGTTGTTGCGTTGAAGGAACAAACAGCATGACGGACCAGGCTTGAATGAATTTTTCGAGAAATTTTCGTTCGCGGATACCCCTCCCGACTTCGGCCATGATTGATCCGCAGACGGCAATGTCCCGATCGAGGGCGACGAGAGAGAGTTCCTTGAGCGGATCTTTGCCAAGTCTGGCCTGGGTGATGTACCAGGAACTGTCGACCATGATGGAGCGGCTCACGCTTTGGTTCCCTTGAAGAGTTCAGGGTCTTCCGCGACGCTCAGGATGGCTGGGTCAGAGGCTGGGTCAAAGAGTCGCTCCAGCTCAGCGGGGGTGGCACCGGTCCCTTCGCGAAGGAGGGTGAGGAGGTTTCCGCGGCGGTCGATTTCCCTCAGGGCAATGGTTATGGCTTCGGTTTTGGTGCGCGCTCCTGTCCACTTCATTACACGATCGAGCAAGGGCTTATCCAAATCAACGGTAAGTTTCATACAGAGTGTATACCTATTTTAAGAGTATAAAACAAGTATAATACAGGGAATAGCAAATCCAACTCGCTCTACACGAGTTCGATATTCCTCTCACGGCGGCACGGCGATCACGGAGGAAGGAGTATCCGTATTTACCGTGTTTGTGGTGAGCACGGTGAGAACTAAATTCGTTTATGGAATTCCCTTTGCAGTTTAAATGGTCAACGAAAGGGGAAAAGCGACTGTTGACGTGGCCGCCAATGGCTCGGAAGCGCTTTGGCTGGGAGCGGCGAAGGCTTCAGTAAGAAAGCGGTAGGCCGAGGTAGGCGAGGGTCCAGACTTCCTGCCAGACGCGTGCTTTTCCGGCTGGGGTGAGGCGGCCGAGGTCCTCGACATCGTGCGGATTGGTGAGGAAGCCCAGCTCTTGATTGAGCTGTTCGAGGTGTTGTTGATCCTGACGAATTTGCTCGTAGGGCGATGAGGTAAACGGTTGGAGTGGTTCGGCGACGGCGTCTATGCGGGCCTTGTGTCGGTCTTGGAGTTTGCCGATAGAGCGGGTCCAAGGGCGCCGTTCGACGGACCATTCATCCGGATAGAAGCCTCCGAAGGGAAGAAAGACATTATCGGTGAGGAGGGTCTTGCCAGATGTGGTGACGGAGAGGAAGGAGGCGCAGACGGCGCAAGAGCCCCTTTCATTGGGAAGAAGGAGGATTTGAAGGCGGATCTTTTTATCGGCGGAGTCGTGGGAGGAGATCCGCATGAGGATATTGTTTCCGAGGGTTGCCTTGAGCGCCTGCTGGCGTTGGAAGCCATTGGAGCGCAACCAATCCCGAAGGGCGATAAAGGAGGGCTCACTTGGCCATTCTTCCCCGGAGGGATTTTCCTCATAGCGCGGAAAGAGCGGCAGATCGCTCTTTGAGAGCGCGGAAATGGCGATCCAATTGTAGAGCGTTTCCAGAAGAAAATACGCGAGGCCAACGACCATAAGCAGGATGGGGAAGGCAATTCCGCTCCATTCAAAGAGGCGCAAGGTCGAGGCCACAAGGGTGGCGATAAAGGCCCAACGTGTCCAGCGTCCGAAGATGGCCCAAACGGGGGAGCCGAGGCGCGAGGCCTTGAAGCCAATAAAAAGGGAAAGCATCCCGAGAAGCAGGATGATCAGCTGAAGAACCACGGCCTGATTGAATTCCACGCGAAAACGGTGGCCGTTGGCCTGATCAGAGACGCAGCGGCATGACGACGCAGAGGAAGCTGTCCTGCGTGCGAATGACGCCCGGGCTGAGTTCGTCCTTGAATTCAAAAATAATGTCGTCGCGGGTGAGGGCGCGGAGCGGATCGAGAAGAAACTGCGGATTAAAGGAGACCGAGATTTCCGGGCCACTGTACTCCACGTTCAGAGAGACATTAGATTCCCCGAATTCTGGGCTCTGGCCGGTGACTTCGAGAATGTTTTCATGGACATGCACTTTGACCGAGTGGTTTTTCTCGGTTGTGACAAGGGCCGCGCGGCGGACGCAGTTGGCGAAATTTTCCCGGTTCAGCTTAATGTGCTGGTCGTTGCCGCTGGGGATGACTTGGCGATAGTTCGGGTAGTTGCCCTCGACGACTTTGGACACCAGGTAGATCGAGTCCATCAGGCCCGAGTCCTCGCTGTCGTCGGCAGAGGAAATTTCGAAGGCGACTTGCCGGTCGTTAAAGGCGATGCGCACATTTTCCCCCTTGCCGATGAGGCGCTCCACTTCCTGCACGGTTTTGGCGGGGAGGATGAGGCTACCGGCATTTTCCTCGGAAACCTCCAAATCTTTCGAGATGACAGCGAGGCGGCGGCCGTCAGTGGCGGCGAGGGTCAGCTGTTGGTCCTCAAAGTTAAAATAAACCCCGTTCATGATGTAGCGCGTTTCGTCGCTGGATTGCGCGTAGGAGACGCTTTTGAGCATGCGGAGCAAGTCATCCTGGCGAAGCAGGTAGCTGTGCTGGTCGGCGAAGCTCGGCAAGGGCGGAAACTCGTCGGCCCCGATTCCCATGATACGGAACAGCGAGGATCCGCTGGTGATCTTGGCTTGGTGGTTTGAATAGGTCTCTAGCTGCACCTCAAGGGAGGGCATTTCCCGGATAATACTGGCCAGCTTGCGGACCGGCAGGGTCAGGGAGCCGGACTCGCTGACGTCGGCCTTAATTTTACAGCGAATGCCGAGGTCGAGATTGGTGGTAGTGAGTGAAATCTGGTTTTCACCCGCCTCAATCAGGACATTGCCGAGAATGGGCATGGTGGCCCTCGTTCCGACAACGTTGAGAACCTGCTGTAGCCCGCTGGTGAAGTGGTCTCGGTTTATTCTGAATTTCATGGGATGACGGTATCATTGAATAGAGCAATTCCCTCTGGCAATGCAAATCACCACTCTAAATTAGGTAAAGAACAGGATTTTCAGGCGTTTCCGGAGGGTCTAAAATCTCGACAAATTCATGCTGGTCGGACTTGCCTTGGGGGGTTGGCATGGCCTACATTCCTGTGACAATGGACGAAAATACTGGCCAGACCCTTTCCCGGCGCTCCCGAGGTCTTTATCAGGTCACCTTTAGTGATCATTCGATGCGCGAGCTAAACAAATTGCCGATGGAGTCCCAGCTGGCCCTCGTGGACAAGATTTCCGCGGTTTCGCGCGACCAGTTGGAGCAGCCCAACGAGGCGATCGGCCGCTTTCACCGCGATGGGTTGACCTATTACCGCGTGCGGGCGGGCGAGTACCGCTGTTATTTTGAAGTTCGCGGGGACACCCTCTTTGCGCATTACATTTTGAGTAAAAACTCGCTGACTGATTTTATTTACCGCAACAAGTTGCCGGTGACGGAGGAGACGATGATTGAGCAGCATCAATCGTTCTGGAAGTACCTTGAATCTTTGAAGAAGAGCGATCCCACGTGAGGGCGGAGGAAGAGGGGGCGACGCGCGCCGCGGCGGAAGCGGGGGGTAGGGACGGGGCGGCCTTGTATGCTGATTCGACGGAGGCGAGTCGGATATACCTGTTGCCCAACCTGATGACGGCGGGCAATCTCTTTTGCGGATTTGTGGCGATCATCCGGTGCATACAGGCCAAGTTTGCGTCGACCGCGGAGGGGATGGGGTCCGATTTCATTGAGACCATTGCACGGACCCCCAAACAACTATACGAGCAGGCCATTTGGTTTATTTTGGCGGCGGTGGTATTTGATATCCTTGATGGGTTGATGGCCCGACTCACACACAAAGAGTCCTTGTTCGGGAAGGAGTTTGATTCGCTGGCGGATGTGGTGTCCTTTGGGCTGGCGCCGGCCCTGCTGGTTTTCTTCCAGCTCTTGACGCCCACCAATGAGCTTCCCTTGGTGCGGACGATTGGCGGGCTGGTGGGATTTTTCTATCTTCTGTGCGCGGCGGTCCGGTTGGCCCGCTACAATGTCCTGACCAGTCCCTTGCTTCCGAAAGCCAAGAATCTGCCGCAAACCGATTTTCTTGGGCTGCCGGTGCCGGCGGCGGCAGGGATGGTGTCCTCGATCATTCTGGTCATGAACCGTTTTGATTTTCCCTGGTTGGCTTTTTTTCTGCCGCCTTTACTGGTCATCATCGCGTTGTTGATGGTGTCCCATGTGCCGTATCCCAGTTTGCGGAGCATCCGTTCCGGGAGCCGTGTGGAGGTCCGGACATTCATTCTCCTGCTGCTGTTTTTCACCGCCATCTTCCTGTTTCATTTTCTCGCGGTGGCGATGGTCTTTTTTGGCTACATTCTGTATGGGCTGGCGCGAATGCTGCCGAAGCGACCGCGGAAGGCTCAGAGGGGGGCTTGAGGGCCGTGGTCGTTGGGTAGGGGTTGGCCCGCGAGCCGCTCCGCGATCTCCCCTTCAAGATGAAGGGTGCGCGTCGGGAAGGCAATACTTGAACCACGGGCGGCGATGACGCGGACAATGCCTCCGTTGATGCGTTGCCGGATGTCCATATATTCCAGCCACTTGGTG
>JBEAQI010000132.1:0-3291 GCA_041163965.1 Verrucomicrobiota bacterium
TGGGTTAGTGTTCGTGGTGGTGGACATTTTCCTGTTGCCGGGGACCTTCGTGTTCTTGCTGCTCGGGCTAGCCTTTATCATTGGGTCTCTGTTGTGGTCCTTGTCGGATATCTGGCCAAAGCCCGATGGCGATGGACCCGGCGGGATGACGTTCACGGTGGAGGCCGATTCCGTCTGGATGGCTTTGTATGAGATTCTCGGGGCCTTTGCGGTGGCCTTGCTCGGGCTTTGGGTGATCTGGCGCTTTCTTCCGAACACGCCGATTTACGGCCGTCTGGTACATTCCATGGCGGGGGCGATGCCGGATCCCGTCCTTGTGGGTGGGAGCGAGACCGCGGGCAACAGCGCATTGCCGCCGGTTGGAGCAGTGGGCCGGGTGGTTGCGCCACTACATCCGTTGGGGGATGTGGAGATCGAAGGCAAGCGCTACCAGGCCACGGTGGCCATTGGGTCGCTGGAGCGAGGGACCCCGATCCGGGTGGTCGGGTACCGTAGTTTCAACCTATTGGTGGAGAAGGATGACCAATGAGCCTCATCATCGGATTAGCCCTGACCGCTTTCATTTTGTTTTTCTTTGAAATTTTTGTGCCCGGGGGCGTGCTGGCGATGGCCGGCGGGTTGTTTCTTCTCGCCGCTTCGGTGGTCACCTACACCGAATACGGGTTCATCTGGGCGATCGCCCTGTTTTTTCTCGGCCTGATTGCGGCCATTGGTCTTTTTTTCCTCGAGATCCGATTCATCACCCACACCCCGTTCGGGAAGCAGCTCTCGCTGCAATCGACGATCTCCGCCCGACTAAATCCACTGGCGGATGAAAAACTCGTCGGAGAAGCGGGGGTCACCTTGACAACCCTGTCCCCTGGGGGCAAGGTGCGGGTCAAGGGAGCGGTTCACACCGCTGCGGCCTTGGGAGGCTTTCTTGACAAAGGAACACCGGTGCGCGTTGTGCGCATAGAACCATTCAAACTCATAGTCGAAAAAACATGAATTCATTAATCGCCATTACCACTCCCCAGATTGGGGCCATTCTCGGGCTAATTGTCCTGTTGATCCTCCTTTTCATTGTGGGATCCTTCCTCAGCGTCTGGCTGAAGGCGTTCTCGTCGGGCGCACCGGTGAGTATGTGGAATCTCATTGCGATGCGATATCTCCGGAAGCTGCCCTACTCGGTGATTGTGGATGCGCGGATCATGGCCGTGAAGGCTGGTTTACCAATCAGCGTGAACGAGTTTGAGACCCACTACATGGCGGGCGGCGATATCATTCAGACCGTTTCCGGGCTGATCAACGCCCAGAAGGCGGGCATTCCGTTGGGGTGGGACCAAGCGTGCGCCATTGACCTCGCGACCAAGGGCACCGAGAAGTCAATTATTGAGGCGGTGCGGACGTCCATCAACCCGAAGGTCATTGATTGCCCGAATCCCAACATGGGCAAGACGACCATCGACGGGGTGGCCAAGGACGGGATTCAAGTAAAGGCCCGGGCCCGGGTCACGGTGCGTTCCAATCTCGAGCACTATGTGGGTAGCGCGCAGGAAGAGACGATTATCGCCCGCGTTGGGGAAGGGATTGTGACGACGATCGGATCCGCAGAAAGCTACAAGTGGGTGTTGGAGAACCCAGATTCCATTTCCCGCAATGTATTAAACCGCGGATTGGACACTGGGACCGCCTTTGAGATTTTGTCGATCGACATTGCCGACGTCGATGTAGGCGAAAATGTCGGGGCCCAGTTGCAGGTGGCGCAGGCCGAGGCCAACAAGAACATGGCCCAGGCCCAAGCCGAAATCCGGCGCGCCGCGGCGGTGGCCGAAGAGCAGGAAATGAAGGCGCGCGTGCAGGAGATGCAGGCGAAGGTGGTCGAGGCGGAGGCTCAGGTGCCGTTGGCCATGGCGGAGGCCTTCCGGAGCGGTAACCTCGGCATCATGGATTACATGCGCCTGAAGAATATCGAGTCCGACACCGACATGCGTGCTTCCATCGCCAAGCCCCAACAGGGACCCGATAAAGTCTAATCCGGCGCTTCGGACTAGTCGTATGGCTTTGAACGGATGATACTTTTGCCTCCAACATTTCTGGCGATCTCCTTTGATTTCGAGTCGCTTTTGCCGATTCTCTTTTTTGTCCTTTACGGCTTGTCTCAGTTTTTGGGTAGCAAAAAAAAGCCGCAGGAGATGAAGGATGGTGAAGCGGACGCTGGAGATGATGCCTTGGAAGAGGCTCGCGAGCGAGCGCGTCGAATCCGTGAGGAAATCCAGCGCAAGATACGCGAGCGGCAGGGTCCGTCTGTCGGCCAAGGCAGCGGTGATTGGGAATCGCCGCCGGTGGTGGTGCCGCCCATGGAACGGTCGATTTTAAAAGAAACGGATGCCGAGCTGAACAGCGCCCTGCCCAAAATAGACCGCGCCCGTCCTACGAAGGAAGCTTACCAAAATCCGCTCCAGAGCGAAATGGAGCGTCGACTGGAGAAGCAACGGTTGATCCTTGCGGAGTCCCAGCGTCGCAACGAAGAGGCGCGGCGTCAGGCTTCGCGGCGTCAGGATGCGATCCTCGCCAAGGCAAAGCTCTTGAAGCAGAAGGCGGCCCTGCAACAGGTCCGTCTCATTCCCGGTGGGGATGGGGTGGTCTTGCCAAACGTGTTTCGCGATGATTTGTTGGAGGGCCTGCGTGATCCCGTCAATGTGCGCCGGGCTATTCTCTACCGTGAGATTCTGGGGCCACCTGTTGGCCTGCGCTAGTACCATTCGCCACCTCCCATTGGACATCGTTAGCATCCGCATGCGGGATTCCTCTGGTGCAGTTGTGGTGAGGCGAAAGAACGCTTGATGTGGTGGATCGGGTGGGGCATGGTCATGCGTGATATGGCTGAGCAAACTCCACTTGATTGCGAACGTAACAAGACTGCTGGCACGCCTCCGTGGGAGCACGTGCCCCGTGCCCTTGGATATTCCTTGCAGGGATTGTCAGCGACCTTCCGTCATGAGCTCGCCTTTCGGATAGAGCTATTTACGCTGTTGGTGAGCCTTCCCTTTTTGATTTGGTTACCCGTCACGCTAACGATGAAGGCGTTGGTGCTTGGAAGCATGCTGTTGGTGCTGATGGTGGAATTGCTCAATTCTGCCATGGAGTGGGTGGTGGATCTGGTGACCCTTGAGCGCCACCCGTATGCGAAGCGCGCCAAGGACATGGGCAGCGCGGCGGTTTTTGTGGCCCTCTTGAATTCCGGGTTATTCTGGGGGTTGGCCCTTGCGGATTGGAGGGGGCTGTTGTGAGTGCGGATAGTGGAAAGAC
>JBEAQI010000133.1:0-3898 GCA_041163965.1 Verrucomicrobiota bacterium
TCACCAGACCGGCATGGTAACCGAGTCCCACCGCAAGCTCCGCCTCCGCCACCGCTGCCGCCGTCCGGCCTACAATGCCCGCAATGCGAAACAGGGGCTCTGCCCGCTGCTTGTCGCACGCATCCATCGTTTCCGCCGCCAGCTCAAGCACCGGCCGGTACAACCCCACCGCGGGATCGTGAATCTCAAACTGCGTGGTGTGCACCCCGACCGCCAGACCGCCACTTCCAGCATCACTGTAATATCGGGTCAACGCACGCTGGCGCCGCTCATCCAAGCGACGTGCCGCGGTCAGGGCAAGGGGATGGGCGGGAATCACCATGCCGCGCAACAAGCGGGCTCGATTCTCGGGACTGAGGGAGGCAGACATCATGAATTCAAAGGGTTCTCAAAAATTGCCATCGCGTTTCTCAAAGCCGGTCGGCTTGTTGAAGGTCTCTCCGGATGCCAGAAGCCAAGCCGCAATCCATCCGAGCATCGTCTCAAGCCCCGTGCCGGGGCGCCCAAAAAGGCGGTGCGACCAACTGGCGTTGCTCAGCCACGCGGTCGGAGCGGTCTCGCCGACAAAAACCGGCTCCCGCCCAAAATAGTCCCCGAACCGACGGGCGATAGCGCGCACCGACACCACCTCGGGACCTGTTATATTGACGGGTACAGTCGGTGAACCACATAGCCCCAAAGTCTGGATGATGTGATTGAGGGCATCGGATTGCCAGATCACATTCACGTACCCTGTCGTCACGTCGATGGGGTCTCCCTGCAATACCTTGCGGGCAATGTCCACGGGCACCCCATACCGGAATTCAACGGAATAATTGAGCCGGATCAGCGTCCCTTCCGTTCCATGGCGGCGCGACGCCTCAGCAAAAGCAGCTTCCCGCCCAAGACAGGACCGGGCATACGCGCCAGGCGGATCGCAGGGGCTCTCCTCCCGTGAACCGCCACTCTCCGGGGTCGTGAAGGAATACACGCAACCGGTCGAGAAAACGACCAGCTTGGAGGCCTTGAACCGTTCCGCAACGCTCCGCGAGATGTCGACATTGATCCGCTGCAGCAACTCGGGATTGTCCTGCGTCCCAAATTTGGTCCCCACCAAATAGAACACCACCGGGCAATCGGGAAGGGCCCGCACAGCATCCTCATCTGACAAATCGGCCACCACCGTCTCTATGCCCACCTCGCGATACGCCTCCTGATCCCTCAGAGACTGAAACCGGGACACCGCGATCACCGCATTCTGTTTGCCCTGCCGTAGGAAGCACTCTTTCAGCATGCGGCACAGATGCAGGCCCATCTTCCCGCCCGCCCCAAGGACCAGGACCGGTCCATCCACTTCGCGCATGACCGCCATCGACCCTGCCAAGGGATTCGACAAAAAAGCGTCCACGTGCTCGGGACGGCACGGCAACGATGGAACAGGGCTCATGTCGCCACCTCCGCGCTCCGTGCAACCCGTTCCCGCAGCGCCTCCACCGCGGCGCTGATCGCGCCGTCGCGGGGTCCCACCACGGTTTCGACTTCCTCCGCCAAACGCAAAGTGGCCTCGGCTCCCTCCCCGCATAAACTCATTAGCTCGCCTTCCATGCGAATCAGCCCCGCATTGTTGACCCCAAAAATCAATTCTTCCGGATGATAGGCCGCATATTCGCCAATCTTCCACTGCCGCGACCCATATGCGGCTTCCTCCGCAAGGTCCGGATGATGGGGATTGTAGGTGCCCGGCAACATCCCCAAGGCCCTTCTGGAGGGAATGTCGACCAGAGGAAAATCATTGGTCGTCCCGATCACCGTCCCCGCCAGATTCGATCCGGCACTGGACCCAGCATACGGGACACCGCCCCATACGCGCTCGCTCAGGGTCTCGAGAACCCCGCGATCCAGCAATTCGCGCACCAGCAGAAACGTATTCCCCCCACTGACAAAATAGGCCTCCGCCTCTTCCACCCAGCGAGGGGCCTCGCCGCCTCGCGCCGCATGCAGGGATCGCACCTCAAAGCGGGAATCCAGCCGGGAAAAATCGGACTGCATCCGTCTCGCATAGGCGTCCCGCGCCGGGGGCAAACTCGCAAAGTTGATCAACAAAATGCGCCTTACCCCCGCATACAATGCCTTCAACTCGTCCGCCGCATGCTCGAGGGATTTCTTTCCGCTCACCGTAGTGGAACTGATCAACACCGCTCGGCATTTCGTCCGACCAGCCGACCGGCCAACAGGCACCACTCCCCATCCAGCCGTCAGCGCCCCCATCGGAACAACACCCAGCGCCCCCAACAAGCGCCGCCGCCCCCTGTCGGGACGCCTCCATACGGCCTGATCCTCTCTCTTCATCGCCTCTCACTCAACACCGCACGCCCTCATCCCCGCAACGGGTTTATCGTGTTACGATAAACCGCTCTCGCAAAAACAGCAACGCCCGTCCGACCCCCACACCAAAACAGAACAACTAATAATTGGCCCGTATTCCATCCGTGGAATCTGTAAACGGCCGATTTCGCTGGCCTTCCATGATAAAATTCCAAGGACAATCAGCGTTAGATTGAGCATCATCAACTGCGACTGCAGATCCATGCCCGAGGCCATCCGCATCTCCAAGGAAGTCATCAACGCCATGCCCCTTTTAGGCTACGAGGGGCCTATCGAGATCGTTGGCTCCGATGAAGCGCTCGAACAGGCGATTGAGCACCTCCGACAAGAAACCATCCTTGGATTTGATACGGAATCGCGCCCGGCCTTCCGCAAAGGGCAGTCTTTCCCAGTATCGCTCATTCAATTGGCCGGCGAAAAAAAGGTCTGGCTTTTTCAGGTCGGCAAAATCACCCATCTTGCCCCGCTGTGGGATATCCTCGCCGACCCCGGACTGCTCAAGGTTGGGGTCGCGATTGCCGATGATATCAAGAAATTGCGCGACTTGCACCCCTTCGATCCGGCGGGGTTCATTGAGATCGGCAACCTCAGCCAGAAAGCGGGCATTCTGAACACCGGCCTGCGCAGCCTCACCGGATTGCTCCTCAATTTCCGTATCTCCAAAAGGGCTCAGGTGTCCAACTGGGCCCGCAGCGACCTCACCGAGGCCCAGATCCAATATGCCGCCACCGACGCATGGGTCTCCCGGTTATTGTACTTCCGGATGGTGAATTTGAAACGCGAGGATATCCCGCCCGTTCCCGCTCCTCCTGGGGACAACACCGCTTCCTGAGCATCGCATGCCTCTGCTGCTCGCCGTTTCCATCCTCTGGGGCCTCTCCTTTGGGCTCATCAAGGCGGAATTCTCGGCCCTCAGCCCAGCCACCCTCGCCACCGCCCGGATCGTCATCGCCCTGCCCTGCTTCCTTCCTTTTCTGCACCGCAAGGCGCTCAGGTCCCTCGAAACCGTCCTTCCCCTGCTCGGCATCGGGGCCATCCAGTATGGCCTCATGTATCTGATGCTGTTTGAGGCCTTCCGTCACCTGCAAGGGCATGAGGTCGCCCTCTTGACAATTTTCACCCCGCTTTACGTCATCCTCGCCGAAAGCAGTCTGCAGCGTCGCACCCTGCCCGCCGCATTCTGGGGGTGTGCCCTCCTCGCGGTCGGGGGCGCACTCTGGATTTTCCAGCCGGAATCATGGCCCCGCAACGGACCTGGAATCCTCCTCATGCAAGGCTCAAACGCTTGCTTCGCCCTCGGGCAAGTGGCCTACCGGCGCATTCGGGCCGCCAAGGACACCTCCCCTCGCCAACACTACGCCCTCCTCTTCGCAGGAGCCCTTCTACCCTGTTTCGCCCTTCTTCCAACCGCCAACCCCATCGCTGAACTGGCCCATCTCGACGCGTCGCAATGGGTCGCCCTGTTCTATCTGGGATCGGTCGCCACTGGACTTGGGTTCTTCCTCTGGAATGCCGGCGCCATGCGGGTCAGCGC
>JBEAQI010000134.1:0-2581 GCA_041163965.1 Verrucomicrobiota bacterium
AGAAGCGTTCACGGATGGAGATTCCCGGATGGGATTTGGGAGATGCACCTGTTGATCCCACGTTACTGTCGGAGCGGTTTGCGGTGGAGCCGTGGCGCTTTAATGCGGCGGCCGATGATCCTGGGGCGGCGGCGATCCTTGCGGTTGCCTTTGCGGAAGCGTTGCCGTTGGTGTCTGCAGAGCGCGCATGGCGTTATTACCACTTTGCCCGTCAATTGACGGATCGGTTGGTATCGCGCAGCGCGGTGGACCCGGGGGCCAACGGTGGTGCCTTTTTGAGGGACACCCATGCGGAGTGGCCTGGGGCCCGTCGAGGCAGCATTCAGACGGATTATTTCCTTTTCCGCGCATGGCGGCTTCTTGCAGAGATGGCGGGGGCGGATGACCGCTTGGCAATGGTGGTGCCGGGAGCGGTGGAGCGCTCTCTAATGGTCACCCATGAGAATCAGTGGCAGGTGCGGACCGAGGGCGGTGACCCAGCCCTTCTTTACGTGGGGGCTGATACAAGGGATTCTGGCAACCCCGCTTTCTGTCTCTTTGAGGGACGAGTATGGACCCGCTTCGAACTTTCCCTGCTGCTGTGGCCGGACCGTTCGGCGGGGGCGGATTTGGTGGAGCCTGTCGTTGTTTTCGGTTACACATCTCCAGAGAATTATCTCGTTCTGACCTTGGGCGGCCGGTCGGGGGTCACCCGACTGGAGCGGATGGTGGGGGGACGGCGCGAAGGACTGGGCACGGTCAACCGCGTCTTGCCCGTCGAACCCAGCTACAATGAGCTGCGGGTGGAGGGAACCGGTGACCAGTTGATTGTTGAGGTGGGTGGTGATGAGTGGTTGCGTTTGGATGTGGATCCAGACTGGATGACGGGAATGGCGGGCTTTGGGGCCGATGGGCCCTTCTGGTTTGACGATGTGGTGATGGACGGCACCTACACGATGCGCGAAACTCCCATGACGGCGTGGCGCAAGGCAGTGTTCGGCGGGGTCTTTTTGGCGGAGGCATGGGACGGCAGTGATCCCGATGGGGACGGGCGAGAAAACATTCTGGAATACGCCTTTGGGACCGATCCATTGGGCGGAGATCGCGGCGAATCCCTTCGGCTATCGCCTGACAGCGGTGTGCTGCGTCTAGAATACCCCCTACACGGTGCTCGGAATGAGGCCATGGTGCTGCTCCAGCGCAGCACGGATGGCGGTAGCAGTTGGGTGACCCTTCCTGACGAGCGCGATCCGCTGGCCAGTGGCTGGCAAACGGTGACGGCAGCTGTATCCCCACCGACGGCCGCAGCCCAGCTATTCCGGTTGCTTGTCGAGCGCCGGGCCTTGGAAAGGTAGCGGACGCGGATTATATGGCCTGGGCGGTCGTGATTTCGGCGATGCAGGCAATTCTGGATTGCAGCGAGCCTTTCGGAACTCAGGCCGAGTGATTCACGCCGATCAAGCGCACGCCCAACCCTTTGGCCTTGGCGGCGAAGGCTTGGTCGACAAATTCGGTTGAGATCAGGGCGTATACCTCTTTCAGGGTGCTGAAGGTCAGGAGCGAGTCGTCGTTGAACTTATGCGGCATGGCCAGAATGAGGGTGCGCTTGGTATGGCGGATCATGGCCTGTTTGATCAGGGCTTCGCCGGGATGTGCTTCCATGAGTTCCATATCCGAGGAGATGCCCTCGACGCCAAGGATGGTCAAATCGGCTGGTTGGTGTTCGATGGTTCGGATGGCATCCGATCCGATCACAGTGTTTGATTTGCTCCGGTAGGTTCCGCCCACACAGACAATGTCTCCGGCAAACCCCATGCGGCGCAATTCCCCGATCACGGATAGGCTGTTGGTGGTGATGTGCAGGCGAAGGTGGTTGATGTGCGGCAACACCGCCGCCACGCTGGTACTGCCGTCCACAAACACCCGCATTCCCTCTTCGATGAAACGCTTTGCCGCGACCTTCCCCATGCGCGCTTTCGCTTCCTGATTCTCGGCGGAGCGCTCTTCGAGCGGCTTTTCCGCATGAAATCCCTCCAGCGTGAGGCCGCCCTTGGCGGTGCGTTTGACGAGCCCCCGATTGCAGAGCGTCTCGACGTCCTTTTCGATGGCGGCTGATTTGGCGCCAGTGGCCTCCATCAAGTCCCTGATGGGGACCACTTGACGATCCTCCAGTAAATCAAAGATGCGGCGCCAGCGGTCCCAGCGGTTGGCTTGACTGGCAGTGGTATAGCGACGAAATAGCTGCATGAGACTGGTGTAAGCAAAACGTCTATTGCCCATTTTGGCGGCTAGGGCAATTCCAGAATGAGAAAGCCGCCGTACCCGGCAGTGTGGACAGGGCTAGGCGGAGATCTCATTTTTACCGTTTTCCAGATTTCCTCTAAAAATTATTTGACCCATTGAGGGCCGGTTTTTAGCGCTTTGCACATGAGACTATGCGTTGCGCTTATGGGCCGCATGAATTTATGTGAAATAAATTGGCGCGGGGATTGTGGTGGGTTGAGGAGACTGTTGGTGGGTTTCCTTTTGTTTTGGGGAGTTAGCGGGGTATGGGGACAGACGCCGGGGGTGACGGTCTTTACGGTGGCGCAGGCTGGTGACG
>JBEAQI010000135.1:0-3319 GCA_041163965.1 Verrucomicrobiota bacterium
GCCTCGGCGAGGGAGGGGGCGATGGCGACAACCCCGAGAACGCGACCGCCGGCGCTCACGAGTGATTCCCCATCCAGCCGCGTGCCGGCATGAATGATTTCGACGGAGGGTGGCAGGCATGCAGGCAGCTGGATATGATCTCCCTTTGTGTAGGGGCCCGGGTAGCCCTTTGCGGCAAGGACGACGATGAGGGCGGCGTCCTGCCGGATGCGCACTTCATCCGGTTGGAGGGTGCCGTTGGCGCAGTCCCGGATGAGGGCGAGCGGATCTGTCTCGCAGAGTGGGAGGAGAACCTGGCATTCCGGATCTCCGAAGCGCACATTGAATTCCAGCACCTTGGGCTGACCGCGGCGGTCGAGCATGATGCCGATGAAGAGGGTGCCCCGGTAGTCGATACCTTCGGCGCGGAAGCCGGCCAGCGTTGGCTCGATAATGGTGGTGCGGACGATCCGCATGACCGCCTCGTCGGCGATAAGGGCCGGGGCGAAGGCCCCCATACCGCCGGTGTTTGGGCCGGTGTCCCCGTCCCCGATGCGCTTGTGGTCCTGGCTGGGAGGCAGGCAGACGTGGTTGTCACCCGATACCATGACCATGAGCGAGACTTCCTGGCCATCAAGGAATTCCTCGATGACAATCTGATGGCCGCTGGTGCCGAAGGCATTGTCGAGGAGCATGGATCGGACCGCTTCCTCGGCGACGGGGCGATCACCGCAGATGATGACTCCTTTTCCGGCGGCGAGGCCGCTGGCTTTAACCACGACCGGAAAGTCGACTGAGTCGAGGTGGGCGAGGGCGGTGTCCAGATCGGTGAAAGTTTCCCACTTGGCGGTGGGGATGCCATGACGGTCGAAGAAGGCCTTGCAGGCGGCCTTGCTGGCCTCGAGAACGGCCCCAGCGCGCCCTGGTCCGTAGGTGGAAATCCCCGCTTCACGGAGGGCGTCGGCAACGCCGGCGGCGAGGGGTGCTTCCGGACCGATGATGACGAGGTCCGCGTTGATGGAACGGGCGAGGGCCACGGTGGCCACCGGATCCTCGATATCGAGCGGGTGGCAAGGTGCTTCGGTCTGCATGCCGCCGTTGCCCGGTGCGGCGTGGACGGCGCTGCATAGTGGGCTTTTTTGGCAGGCCCGCAGGAGGGCATGCTCCCGACCTCCGGAGCCGATAATCAAGACGGTCAACTTGTCATTCATCGCGGAGGATGTGAACAAGCGATGGCGGGGAGGGCAAGGCCGCTTTGCAGGTGACAGGAAGGTGACGAAGCGGCATTCCGGTTACGGCCAGGTGATAATCCTACGGCAGTCCTGATTAGGGGTTGCGGTGCGCCAAAAGCGCCAAATTGAGTCCCACCGATGATGGTTTCAAAAAGAAGAATTTGGCGAATTTTCGGTGCGCTCGTTCTGGCCGCGGGTGGGGTTGGCGCACAGGAAAATCAGACGCAGGATGGGTTTGGCCGATTATCAGGCCAAGTCCTCGATGCCCAGACGGGGGCGGAGATTTCCGGGGCTGCGGTGGCCCTTTTGGAGGACCCCGCCTTTTTCATCCGCAGCGATCTCGAGGGGCGGTACGCTTTTCGTGACATTCCGGAGGGGCGCTACACGATACGCGTTTTCAAGGGCGGGTATGAGCCCTTTGACGTGAAGGAGGTGGAGATCACCGACGGCGAGGTGACGCGGATCGACATTCCGTTGCCGGCCCGGCCTGAGGGGGAGGCGGCGCCGAGCGGCCCGGAGCTGGCCAGTGATATCTTTGAGATGGCGGCCTTTGAAGTGACCGCGGACCGCATCATGAACACCGAGGTGGCCTTGCTGGAGGTGAGGCAGCGGTCCATTTCGATCGGGGACGGGATCGGGAGCGATTTTATTGGGCGAGCGGGGGTCGGCAATGCGGCGGAGGCGATGACAAAGGTGGTGGGAGCCAATGTCATTGACGGAAAGTATGCGGTGATCCGCGGCTTGGGTGACCGTTATTCCAACACCCTTCTCAATGGGGCAGCCTTGCCGAGCAACGATCCCAGCAAGAAGACGGTGCAGTTGGACATTATTCCGGCCGACCTGATGGAGGAAGTCAGCACGACCAAGACCTTCACACCCGACAAGCCCGGAGATTTTACCGGAGGCTCGGTCAATGTCGTGACCAAGTCCTTTCCGGACGAATTTGTCGTGAAGGTGTCGGCCAGCGTCGGGTATAATTCCCAGACGACGCGTGAGACAATGCCGGTCATCCGCGATGCTGACATGGATTTTTTTGGCGAGGTCGATGCTGGCCTGCCACGAGAGGTTCCCGCTTTGCCTGTACAGTACAACGCCCTTGCGGGGGCGGAGCGAAGGGCGGTGGAAAAGGCTCTTCATGCGGCGCCGCTATATGCGGGGCAGAAGGAGGCGCCCTTTGACACTGGGTTTCAGTTCTCGGTTGGCGACAGTTTTCCGGTGTTGAAAGAGGGCAAAGTGGGGTATGTGGTCAGCTTCACGCGCGACCAGTCCTATTCATTGATTCCCGAGATGGAGCGCAACCGGTTCATCGGGGTGGAGGCGGACCGTCCAAAGAGCGGCTTCCTGGTCGACAAAGGATCGGAAAGCGTGTCCTGGGGGGCGTTGTTGAACCTGGCCTTCCAGTGGAACCCTTTTAACGAGGTCAGCTACAATTACATCAAAAACCAGACTGGCGACAGCACGGTCACGCAGGGACGGCGGGGATTTGATACCGAGACGGAAAACAATGAGCCTGGTTTGAGTGTGTTGTCCCGGAACCTGCCGGCCGGGAAAGATTCCGCGGTGCAGTATCTTTCCTACGACAGTCACAAGTACACGTTACGGGAGCTCGATTCCCATCAATTGAAGGGCCGGCATGTCTTTGACGCCTTGAACAACACCGAACTGGCGTGGCTGGTTTCGGTTGCCGAGACGGGTGAGGATACCCCGATCGACCGCTCTTTCGGGTATGTCGAGTTTCTTTATTCAGATGGGTCGAGCGACGACCTCTGGTACTACGCGGCCAATCCCCGCTATCCTGAGCGGACCTTCGGCACCCTGAGCGATACCAAGGACAGTGTCACGGTGGACCTGACGGTGCCGTTGACGCTGGAGGCCGTGACCGCTCTCAAGATCAAGGCGGGAGCCAGCTTGGTGGAGGGCGAGCGCGTTTCCCTGCAGCGCACTTACTCGTATGACTGGAGCCTTTCGGTCCCGGGCCGGGTGCCCGAGCGCCGGTTTGAGTTTTTCGACCGGCTGGAGGAGCTCGTTTGGATTGACGGCAATGTGGGCGGATTCGGATCCGGTCCGGTGGGGATTGATGAGCTGACGACCATTTCCGGAAACGCTCG
>JBEAQI010000136.1:0-2641 GCA_041163965.1 Verrucomicrobiota bacterium
GGACCCGATTACCTGCTCCAGTTGGTGATCCCCCGCGTCGTGAGTGAAAATACCATGCGCCAAGGGTTTGCTCCCATGACGGATTGAACCGGCGGCCGGCGTGTGCCCCCGCACCAGAGACCCCCTCCACCGCTCCGACTCTCCTCAATGGCTCCTCATGGCGCCACCTGAATTATCTTGCCAGTAATGGGTAGCGGACGTGAACCTCAGTGAGCGTTTCTCCGCTTTTTCTATGTCCTCCACTGCCGTTTTCTTCTTTTCCCTCATTCTCGGTATCGCCTTCATCGTCGTTGCCACGACGCGATGGAAACTGCACCCAGTGGTGGCCCTGCTGGTGACCGCCTATGGTCTGGGTCTTGCCAACGGCTTGCCGGCCAAAGACGTCGTTCCCGCCCTCACTGGAGGCTTTGGAGGCACGCTTAGCCACATCGGGATCGTCATCGCCTGCGGCTGTGTCATCGGGACTCTACTGGAAAAGAGCGGGGCCGCTACAGCTCTGGCACAGGCTGTGATTCGCCTCATCGGGGCCTCCAAAGCGGTGCTGGGGCTTTCCTGCACGGGCGCTATTGTCTCCATTCCGGTCTTTTGCGACTCGGGATTTGTCATCCTCGCCCCGCTGGCAAAATCCCTCGCGCGCAACAGCGGTCGGGCCATTGCCACGTTTGCCATTGCCTTGGCCATGGGCCTCTACACCACCCATTGTCTTGTTCCGCCGACGCCCGGCCCGATTGCTGCCGCCGGGGCCCTTGGAGCGGATATCGGATGGGTCATGTTACTGGGCGGAATCGTCGCCATTCCAGTCATTATCATCACCTACCTCTTCGCATTGTGGGCCGGGCGCCGCGAGCCGCATCCATTGCCCACCGCGATCGCCAATGATGAGCCAGACAGCCCACCCTTTGACAGTGGAACGGGGTCGCTGTGTGACGCCACCCTGCCAATTCTGCTCCCGCTTACCGCGATCGGCCTGCGCTCCGTGGCCATGCTTCCGTCACGCCCACTCGGCGACGGACTTGTTTTGTCCTTTCTTCAGTTTATCGGAGAGCCCAACACCGCCCTAATCATCGGGCTACTGTTGGCGTTTTTCCTGACCAGGCGGTTCGGAAAGGAAACCCTCGGGCAGTGGACCAGTACCGGTCTACATCAGGCGGGTATCATTATTCTCATTACGGGCGCGGGCGGTGCCCTCGGCGGCGTCCTGCGCGCCACTCCCATGGCCGGTACCATCGGTGATCTGCTCGGGAACGTCCAACTGGGATCGCTCAATATTCTCCTCCCCTTTCTCGTCGCCGCCATTCTCAAAACGGCCTTGGGCTCCTCCACCGTGGCCCTCATCACCACCGCTTCCCTCATGGCCCCTGTTCTATCCGGACTCGGCCTCTCCGCGGGATTTGGCCCCATCCTCGCCACCCTTGCCGTGGCCAGTGGCTCCATGGTCGTCTCCCACGCCAACGACAGCTTCTTCTGGGTCGTCACGCAGGTCTCCGGCCTCTCTGTATCGCAGGGCTACCGGCTCCTCACGATGGCCTCCCTGATCGCCGGTACCACCGCCATGCTCATCGTCTGGCTGCTTGGGCTCCTACTGCTTTAGGCAAATGCCCTTTCCTCAGACCGTCGCCGTGGGAGTCCATTTCGCCTAACCGTTCCGATGAACCCAGTCGTCACCACCGTTTGCCTGCTGTTGCTGAGCAACATCTTCATGACCGTCGCCTGGTACGGCCACTTGAAAAACATGGCCCACCTGCCATGGATGATCGCCGCCCTCGCCAGCTGGGGCATCGCCCTCTTCGAGTACCTCCTTCAAGTCCCCGCCAATCGTATCGGCTATCAGATACTCACCCTCGGACAACTCAAGATTCTGCAGGAAGTGATCACCCTCACCGTCTTTATTCCCTTCGCGCTCCTCTACATGCGTGAAAAGTGGAGCTGGGACTATGTTTGGGCCGCCCTCTGCCTCTGCGCCGCAGTCTACTTTGTCTTCCGCGCCAAAGGCTGAGTCCCGTGTCACAGGGGGATGGTCACAGGCCTTAAGATTATATTACACGCTTCTGCCCGAGCGTCAGCGGCGACCTCAGCGCGGGCGATAGATCCAGCCCCCGCCCGGCCCCGCCTGGGACTCGGGCAGGTAGACCCACCCATTCAACGAGTAGCTCCAATGCCAGTCAGATTCAAAGAGCATCAACCAACCTAGCCAGTTCTCGGTGTTAACCGCGCTCCCGCCTCCGTCCACCGTCACCACTGGCCACCCGCCCCATTGGCTCGCAGGGGTCTCATTGATCGTCGCCACCAAATCGGAAAACACAACCTGTGCCGGATCGGTCTGTTCGCCGTTGATGAGAAATCCCACCTGCATCACGTTGAATGGCACCTCGGGAATAACCGCCTCCAAGGAAAACTGGACCGCCTCCGTACTGAGATTCAATGTCGCAGAATCCGCCATCGGCAGAAAGGCAAAATCAAGAATACGGATGAAGGCCGAGGCGCTTGTCCCGGCCCCCGCGTTCACCAAACGGGCCGTGCCGCGGAAACGGATCACGTCCCCCGCCTTAATCTCCGCCACCGCCGCATTCCACTCCTGATACAGCAAATGCTCCGCCCGCGGACTGTCCCCCACCCCCTAGTGGGGAAACTGAACTCCCCC
>JBEAQI010000137.1:0-3832 GCA_041163965.1 Verrucomicrobiota bacterium
GTATGAACGATGGCGGGCCTGAACCTCAAGAGCAATGCCTTCGTGAAGCGCAGCCGCCGTCCGTTCGTAGGTGGCGTTCGCCACCTCGGACAAGAGGTCCTTCAAGGAGTCCAGCGTCCTCTGCTCCACCTCGTCCAAGGCATGCAACTGCACATACTGGTCAGCCACACAGGCAGTGACCGCGTCGCGGATCAGACCATCCTCCAGCTCTATCATCTCAACAATCTTGGCCGCCCGTTGCTTGGCAACCTCTGGATAGGACGGATCCGCGGCCTCCAGCACTGCGCCGCTTGCCAGAATGTTCAAGGCCCCAATAAGAAAAAGGCTGCTCCGCATCATCAGTCGCTTATGTTGGTGACATTAAATCGCATTCCTCAATCCGCTAAAATTTCCCACTGAATCCGATTGTAAAGTTGATTCCAAACTCCTGCCGGTTGAGCAAACGGGCGTACTGTGGGTAACTCCCATCGAGACTGCGCGCACGCAAATCCCGACTGGTGTTGGTCACATTGCGAGCCGAGAAATCAAGCTGGTAGTTTTCCCACAGCCGGATCCCAAAGTTGACGTCAACCTTGAGCTCCGCTGGCTGGTACGTCACGAAGGCCACCTCATATTGCTCATCATCGGTCACCGGTCCACCAGGCGTCGGATCTCCAACGGAGGCATCGGGCCACTTGTAGAACAGACTGCTGCTGCGGATTTCCTCGTCTCTCCACGTCGCATTGACCCGCGCCGACAACCGCCACCAGTTCCAGGAAATGCCACCGGCCATAAAGTCGTCCGAGGTGCTCCCAATCTGATTGAGCTCATTCTGGTTTCCAGATTTCTTTTTCGTGGTGTAGCTGGCATATGCATACAATGTCTTTCCCCAGTTTCCGAGAAATCCAAGGTCGTGCCGGGCCTCTAGCTCGTATCCGTGTGTTGTCGCCGTCCCTTCCCCATTGACCGGTGTCGTTACCAGCCAGCCCTCAGTGACATAAATTGAATCGGGCCCGAAGCCGAGATCGGCAAGTGTGGAAAGGTATTCGGGATCAGTAGGGGAAACAGTCAGATCGGTATGGAAATCCTCGATACTCTTGGTGTAATAGCTGACAGATATCTGCCCTCCGCCATCCGTGTAATAGGACACCCCGAAATCCCAGTTGTTCGATGTCCACGGTTTGAGATTGGGATTGCTGATATTGATGCTGCCGCCCTCCCCATCCTGGTCCTGATCAAAGCGCACCGTCCGAAGAATGCCATACGCCCCCTCGTAATCAGGCTTGGCATAGGTCTGCGACCACGACAAGCGCAGCAGGATATTGTCGGTCAGATCAAAGGAACTGCTCACAATCGGTGATGGCCGACCTTTCGACTTTTCATCCACAAGGAAATTCGGCAGGTGGGAGTACTGCCGGGCCTGCAGGGTCCCATCCACCACATAACCGACAAAATCATCGTTGCCCGGACCAATATAGGTGCCATATGTCCCGCGGCGGTCGCGC
The DNA here is from genome assembly GCA_041163965.1 of Verrucomicrobiota bacterium. GTDB lineage: Bacteria > Verrucomicrobiota > Verrucomicrobiia > Opitutales > Oceanipulchritudinaceae > Oceanipulchritudo. The sequence goes on from JBEAQI010000137.1 coordinate 1,485, forward strand.
CGCGTGCCGCGGTATAACTCCCCATCGCTCACCGTAAAGGGCGTCCCATCGGGATAAACGGCCCCCGCCGCTTCGTAGGCTGCTGCCGCCGCCGAGGGCATCGGCTGGGTCAAATCCCATGCGCCAAACATCGGCAGACTGAGGATATCCAAAATGCCGTCCCCGTTCTCGTCAACCGCCGAACGGAGATATTTCCAGTCGCTGTCGCGGAAAGGACTCCGGCCAGCCCGCTCGGACCACTCCTGCCGCATCCCGCCGATAATCGACAACCGACTGTTGAAATAGTGGCTCTCGATCTGCCAATAATAACTGTAGCTCTTCTCCGAAACAGCCTTCTGGGTATTCACAAACGAGGCCCAGTTTTCCGCCGCGACAGAGCTTTCCGTCAGGCTGTCAAGGGCACCGTCTCCGTCGGAATCACTGTAGGCAGGGGTGTCATAGACGTCGCTGAATCCGGCTGAATTGTCCTTGAAAAAGGAATACACCTTGTAGACATCCGGCCATTCTCTTCCCGGAAACCCGAATCCGGGGCTCACCCCGCGGTAACCCGTGTCGAGAAAATCGTTCAGCTCGAGTGTCACCCCCGATGCCCCAAGATACTGGTATCCGTACCCGGTCCCGCGGCCCCATTTTTCCTCGTGACGGTCCTCCATAAACCCTCCGAACTTGAAGGCCGCCGTCATCCAACGGTCGAACGGAAGAAAATCGAGCTCGCGCTTCAGGTCAAACTTGGCGGTGATGATCTCACTCTCCGCAAATGTCTCGCCGGCCAATACCCGAAGGGAACTGGCGCTGGGATCATTCGGATTGTATCCGGTCACATTGTAGTTTGAGAGCACATTCTCGTCGAGCTCATCCCCGTTGTCGTCGTAGTACAGAATCTCCTGGGGAATACCGTTTTTTATTCCGCGATAAATGGCCTTGTCGATCCCCCCCATGTTCAGCTGAACCTCCGAGAAGTGGCCGTTCTTGGCACTGATGAACTCACTGTCCGACAGGGAGTAGCTCACATGTGAGCGCATGTTCCAAGGCCCCTTCACGAATTCCCATTTGAGATACGAGGTCTGCGTCAACCCCTCCTTGTCCAGAGCGGTGACATTCGCCTCGGCCTTGCCATAACCACCAGATCGGCTCTCCAGTAACTCCGGACCGTACTGTAGCACCCCGCCGCTACGGGCTCCGGCATTGAGCTCAAATCGACGCTGGGCGTCCGCTGAATCAAAGACGGAAATCTGATAATTGAGGGTGATCAGATGGCCCTCCCATGGCCGATAGTCCATCTTGATCGCCGCCGAATGGCGATGAGAGACGCGGGGGGCATCCGTCACCCCAAAGTTGTTCAGAAAGGGGTGCGCCACATCCGCGTAAACCGGCTCCGTCACCGTCCCGTCGGCATCCACGAAACGGGCCAGCTGGAGGTCCTCGTCGACCTTGTAATCCATTTTGGCATTGTGGTTCTCATTGAATTGGTTGGCCGAGGCGAGGGTGAAGGAAAACCCGATCTTTTCGTTGATGGGCAGCGCATAGGTCAGGTCAAAACTGGGCAGCGCCTTGAAGGTGCGCTCATTCAAGGGCCCGGGAGTCTTTTGGAAAAGGTCGAGGTTCTCGGAATTCAAAGCAAAATACACCCGATAACTGAAGGTGGGCTTGGGATACTCAAAGGCCGTCTTGCTGATGAGATTGACTGTCCCCCCTATCGAGGCTGTCGGCTGGTCTGGGGTCGGCACCTTGATCACCTCCACCCGTGAGGCGTTGTTGATCGACAACATGTCCAGACCAATGGCTCGCGTCAACGATCCGGGCTGGGCATTGGAGACGGGAATGCCATCGATTGTGACCGCGGTCTGGTCCGGGCGGAATCCGCGCACCGAGATACTCGTGGCATCCGCTCCTGACGAGTACGTCCCTCCATAATCAACAATGACCCCCGGAATGAATTTCACAAACTCGCCCACATTTCCCTGGGCCACACTGCCGTACGCATCCGCCGCCACCACGTTTTTCAGATTCACCGAGTAGCGCTCCTCCTGGATCGCCAATTCGGAGAAACTTTGGAAATCAGTCGTCCCGACCACAAATTCCTCCAATTCATAGACCTCATCCCCAGTCAGTTCGCCACGCCGCTGGCGGAAGCGGTATTCCTGTGTCACTTCCTCCCCTTCCAGCACATATACCTCCGCTGTTATGTCATCGAAGCCAGTGTACGTCACCCGCACCGTCCGCAATCCGGATGGGACCCGGTTCAATCTGAACTCGCCAAACTGATTCGTGAAGGTGCGAATAACCGTCCCGTCAACCGTCACAAGGGCCTGATTGAGAAACCGTCCGGTCCGCTCATTGAACACTCG
>JBEAQI010000138.1:0-5150 GCA_041163965.1 Verrucomicrobiota bacterium
CGACCAGTTCGACATGTTCAATGGGGCCCTCGACCGCTACAACTGGAGCCTCCTCGGAAAACGGGAAATCATTATTCCCTATAACAACTACAAGCTGCACAGTGACTCCGTGGCGATCAGCGACATCCTCAAACCGCAACACATCAATCAGGACCTCACGCGATACGAACGGCACCGTGTCTGGGCGGTGGAGGCCAATCTGAAGGAGGGAACCCGCCACATCTATCCGCGCCGGGTGTTCTACATCGATGAAGACTCCTGGCAAATTCTGGTTGTTGAGCAGTACGACAGCCGGGGGGATCTCTGGCGGGTCTCGGAAGGCTTCGCCGTCAACTACTACGAGGTCCCCTGTCTGTGGACCACCATGGAGGTCATCACCGACCTGCAGAGCGGCCGCTACCTCGCCATTGGCATGGATAACGAGGCCAAACCCTACAATTTCTCGCGGGAGCTGACGCCTGCCGACTTTACGCCTGCCAGTCTCCGCCGCGAGGGTGTCCGCTGAGCCAACCGGGTCACATGGCAGTCGCCAGACCGCTCTCCATAGGTTCATGGATTTGGCAAATGGGACGCTGTGCCGTGGCTCTGCTCGCGGCAAGCGGTTCCTCGTTGGCTGATCTGCCTGCCGAACGGATGCCGGAGGCGTCGCGCTCGGCCCTTCTGGATGCCACCATGGCCGGCGACCGGGTCGTGGCCGTCGGGGAACGGGGACACATCCTCTTGTCGGATGATTTTGGCAAGTCATGGCGCCAAGCTAACACCCCGACCCGCACCACCCTGACCGCGGTCAGCTTTGCCAACGCGAGCAATGGCTGGGCGGTCGGACATGACAATCAGGTCCTCGTCACGCGGGATGCCGGAGAGTCATGGCAACGGCAATACCTCCCGATCGACCCACAAAACCATATGCTCGACACGCTCTTCATCGACGAGGGCCTCGGACTTGTGGTCGGCGCTTATGGCATCGCCTTCCGGACCTCTGACGGGGGCCAACGGTGGATGGACATGGTCGTTTCAGAGGAGGAAATGCACGTCAACCGGATTACCGCTGGCCCCACCGGTCGGCTGTACCTCGCGATCGAAGGGGGCAGCCTTCTTGAATCAGAGGACAATGGGGCCACCTGGTCGGAGCTGAACTCGCCCTACGACGGTTCGCTCTTTGGCGTACTTCCCCTCAATGCCACCACCCTCCTGACCTACGGACTGCGCGGCAACATCTACCGCTCCAGCGATGCCGGGGAGACGTGGGAACCTGCATCCGGAACGGTCCCAGTGCTGCTCATTGATGGCATCCGCACCGCCTCAGGCTCAATCCTAATGGCAGGCCAGAACGGCGAGTTCCTCATCAGCACTGACAGCGGACGGACGTTTTCTCTCTGGAAAGTTCCCGTAATGGGGGCTTCCTCCGTCTTGGAAATGCCGGATGGCGCCATTCTAGCCGCAGGATTGAACGGGGCATGGCGCCTCAGCCTGCCCACCGCAAAGCCGTGATTGGCCCATGACGACCCCTATTGACCCCACCCCGCCTTCTCGCTCCGCCCGGCTGGCCCGCTGGGTCTTTTCAAAGCGAGCCTGGTTCCTGCTCGGATTCGGGCTGGTCACCCTCCTGCTGGGGTGGTCCGCCACCCGTTTGCGCGTCGACGCCGGCTTCACCAAGCAGTTGCCCCTTAGCCACGAATACATCCAGACTTATCTACAATATCGGGACGAGTTTGGGGGCGCCAACCGGGTCATCATCGCCTTCTCGGTTGATGAGGGGGATATCTTTAATCCGCTCTTTTTCGAGTTGCTCCGCAAAGCCACCGACGAGGCCTTTTATATTTCCGGGGTGGACCGTGCCCAAGTCACGTCCATTTGGACCCCGAATGTGCGCTTTGTCGAAATCGTCGAGGACGGATTCGCGGGCGGAAACGTCGTCCCTGCTGAGTTCTCGGGCTCCGCGGAGGACCTTGAACGGGTACGGGAGAATATTATCAAATCGGGACGCCTCGGCCAATTGGTCTCGCGGGACTTCCAAGGAGCCATCATCTCCGCCCAACTGCTGGAGGTCGATCCCGCCACTGGGGAGCGCCTCGACTATATTGGGGTGGCCCGGCACCTTGAAGAAACGTTTCGGGAACCCTTTGAGGAACTGGGACAAACGATCGGTCTGAAGGTCAGCATTATCGGATTTGCCAAGGTCATTGGGGATGTGAGCGAAGGCGCCACCAATGTGGTCTTCTTTTTCTTCATTTCCCTCCTCATCACCGGCATCTTTGTCTACTTTTACGCGCAGTCCAAACGTCTCGCCTTTCTCACCGTACTGACATCTCTTATTGCTGTCATCTGGCAACTGGGCCTCTTGCAGTTGCTCGGATTTGGCATCGATCCGATGTCTATTCTGGTCCCCTTTCTGGTCCTTGCCATCGGGGTCAGCCATGGGGTCCAAATGGTCCGCTCCTTCCGGGAACATTTCTGTGAGGGCAAATCGAGTTTTGTCTCGGCTGAACAAAGCATGGCCCAGTTGCTGTTCCCCGGCAGCACCGCGCTCATCACGGACCTGATCGGGTTCATCACCATTCTGGCAATTCGTATTCCAATCATCCAGGAACTGTCCATCACCGCCAGCCTGGGCATCTTCACCATCTTTTTCACCAATCTGCTACTCCTGCCGCTCCTGCTCTCCCACGTCGGTCTCGATCCTGGACTGGCCGACCGCATCGCAGCAAGGCGGGAAAGCTCGGATGCCTTTTGGTCCAAGGTGGCCTACGTGGCCCGCCCAGGATGGTCACTGCTGGTGATTGCAGGGTTCGGCATCCTGTGCCTGCTCAGCACCCGCGAGGCCGCCAACGTGCGCATCGGCGACCTGAGTCATGGGGTCCCGGAATTGCGGGAAAATTCTCGCTACAATCGGGACAGTGCCGCCATCACCAGCCAGTTCGATATCGGCGTCAATGTCATCACCGTCATTTGCGAAACGGCCCCTGACGGGTGCGTGGATTATGCGGCCATGGAAAAAATCGACCGTCTGGCATGGCACGCGCGCAATACCCAGGGTGTTCAATCGGTCTCCAGCCTGCCGCAGATCGCCAAGGTCATCAATCAGGGCTTCAACGAGGGCAACCCGAAATGGCACATTCTGCCCAAAGAGTCGGCGGTCCTGAGTCAGGCCATTACTCCCATCAACACCTCTACTGGATTACTCAATCCAGCCGGCAGTGTCATGCCAGTCTATATTTTCCTGAAGGACCATAAGGCCGACACCATTGCTGGTGTCGTCAATATGGTAAAGGCCTTCCGCGAGGCCGAAGGCAGCGAGCGCGTAGACTTCCGCCTCGCCACCGGAAACGTGGGCGTCATGGGCGCCACCAATGAGGTCGTGGCCGCCGCGCAGTTCCCCATGCTGGTCTACGTCTTTGGAGCCGTTATTTTGCTCTGCCTGCTCGCCTTTCGCTCGTGGCGCGCGGCCTTCTGCATTGTCGTCCCGCTGGCCATTGTCTCGGTCATGGCCTACGCCGTGATGAGTCAACTGGAGATCGGGCTCAAAGTCTCCACCCTGCCAGTGGTCGCCCTCGGAGTCGGGGTCGGCGTCGATTATGGCATCTATCTGTTCTTTCGCTTGCGGGAATTCATGCGCGGGGGTGTCCTTTTCGAGGAAGCCCTCACCGAGGCCCTTCGTCATACTGGCAGCGCTGTCGTCTTCACCGGCCTCACCCTCGCCGTTGGGGTCAGCACATGGATCTTCTCTGCCCTGAAATTTCAGGCCGACATGGGAATCCTTCTGACCTTCATGTTCCTCTTCAATATGCTTGGGGCCATTCTTCTCCTGCCAGCCATTGCGCGTTGGCTCCTCCCACACCACCGCTGGCATCGTGATTAAAAATCAGCGCCAACCCTTGCGGACCCGCTCTGCCCCTCATTCGTCCACAAGGCCGCCCTCGGCCTGATCAGTCCGCGGCCACCGCACGGGCACGGCCAAAGGCCCCAAGGTTGACCGCACGCTCGTAGCCCATCCGCTTGAGCTCGCGCACCGCCGCGGCCGACCGCGCCCCGCTCGCGCAGAACACAAGGATCTCCTGATCCTTGTTCCAAGCACAGCCGGGAACCTCGCGGGAGAGCTGTCCCAAGGGAATTGCAACCGCCCCTACCACCGAAGCGGAGGCCACCTCCGCAGGGGAGCGGACGTCCAATAAAACCGCCCCGCGTTTCACGCGCTCTCTTGCCTCGCTCACGCCGATCCACCGCAACCGGGGCAGCAACAACAACCCTACCCCGAACACAACAATACTGACCGTCATCCAATCCATCGCGACATCCTCACCAAACCCCAACGCCCATGGCAAGCCGCACTGTCACGAAGAGCGACACGGAGCTGTAGAGGCTGGCCTCGAAGAGGCTCAACCCGACAAGCCAAGCCCAAGCGCCGAAGCGCTCAGCGCGCAGATGCGCAGGGCCGGGTTGAGGGCAAAAAAGCTCTGTAGGGGTGGCACCATTACGGAATTCAGGTACCGCCCACGAGCGTCCTTTCTCAGAGACGAGCCGGGGCAATCCAGAGCTGGGACGCATCAATACGCCTGTTGCCTTGGGCGTCGATGGCAAGCTCGCCGGCCACCGCCACAGTCTGGTTGGGAGCCAATCCCACCTGATCGAGAAGGTCGCCCTGCAAAGGGGCTCCACTCTCGTCCGTAAACTGCACGAAAACCCGGAGCGCCTTGACCTTGTCTGGATTTTCGCAACAGGCGTCCCATGGCGTCGCACAATGGTCATCCTCGGCCTCGTCGCAAAACCAAATGGCTTCATCCGCCAGAACAAAAGCCGCGAATCCCTCGGTAATGGGATTCAGGGTCCCTCCAACACGGCCCTCGACAACAACCACCGATCCGTTGGCGGCCGTCTCCAGGGCCGAGGCCAGCGAAACGGTTTCAGCCGGACGCTCAGCCAGCAATATGGTGGAGGGCTGAATCGCCCGGTCTGCAGCAGCGACCGAGGTGGCTGGGTCGGGGTCTGCTTTGCCACAGCCGGTTAACACACCGGCAATGAGCAAGGCCACCGGCACAATTTTGATGATCGGATTGGGTTTCATAGGTTTCCTTTGTTTGTGATTCATAAAGAAATGGTCACGGCGCCGACTTGAGGGCGCTCGGGATAGGAAGCGCAAGGCAGCGCAAGGC
>JBEAQI010000139.1:0-2902 GCA_041163965.1 Verrucomicrobiota bacterium
GCTAACGAATCCAGTCCTCGAAGAATAAGCGCCGGAAGCGCAGAAGACACCCGCGCAGAAGGGTCGGACATGGAAACCCTGCGCTGCTCCTGTTCAAGACCCGCGGCTTAAAGACCCTCCCGGACCTTTCGGGACAGATCGGATAATGAAATCGCTCGTCCCTGTGGAGCAGGTCAAAGCAAATCAGGGTCAGAACAAAATTCAACCATCGAAAGATGGTAGCTGAAACCTTTTGACCTTGGCAAGGGATACGCAATGGGACAGAATCATGGCGTTGCCGATAAGGTAGCATATTCAGCTCATTAACAGAAAGATATCCATGAAAGTGTACTCCCCGGAAACTATCCGCAACTTCGCCATTGTGGGCCATCAGGGCTCTGGCAAGACCATGCTGGCGGAAGCCATGCTGCGGAGCGCAAACGTTATCCAGCGCCTCGGTTCAATCGAATCAGGGACAACCGTATCGGATTACCACCAGAGCGAAAAGGAGAGGCAGATCTCAGTGCATGCCTCGCTCCTGCATTGTGAATGGAAGGACAACAAGTTCAACATTATCGACACTCCAGGCTATTTGGACTTCATCAGCGAAGGTTTGGGCGCTCTGAGGGTCGGGGATTTCGCGATGGTCGTTGTGAATGCCATCAATGGGGCGGAATTGGGAACAGATCAGGTTTGGGAGTACGCCACCAGCTACGAAATCCCCAAAATGATCGTCGTCAACGGCGCCGACCGGGACAACGTCGACTTTGACGGCGTCTTACAAGACCTGCGTTCTCACTTCGGGGCCCAGGTATTTCCGCTCACCCTGCCAATCAATCCGGGCAGCGGATTCAATCAGGTCCTTGATGTCATGCGTTCAGAGGAAATTGATTATGCCACCGATGGGACAGGCCAGTTTTGCGAAAAAGCCGCAGAAGGACCATGGAAAGAACGGGTTAAAGAGCTCCACCGCGAGCTGATTGAATACGTTGCCGAGGCGGACGATTCGCTGCTGGAAACCTTTTTCGAACAGGGCAGCCTGAGCGAGGAGCAACTGCGGGCCGGCGTCCACGCCGCTATCCAGAACCAGAGTTTCATTCCCGTCTTCGTCACCTCCGCCACCAGAAACATCGGCGTCGCCAGACTGATGGATTTTATCGCCAAATATGGAAGCAGCCCCGTTGATCGCCGCACCGTCCCTGCCATCGACGAAATCGGCCAACCCGGTGACATATCCCTCGGCGATAAAGAGGTCGCCTGCTACATATTCAAGACCATCAGTGAACCCCACGTCGGCGAACTCTCCTTCTGCCGCCTCTACTCGGGAGAAATCCGACCAGGGATGGAACTCTTCAACTCGGACCGGGAATGTCCCGAAAAGATCGGACAAATCTACACGCTGCAGGGACATGAACGGGAAAGCATCGAGTGCATCAGCGCCGGCGACATTGGAGTCATGGTGAAGTTGCGGGATACCCATACCGGCAACACCCTTTGCAGCCCCAGCCGCAAGGTCAAATTGCCGGCCGTCGTCTACCCCAAACCGAACATTCACGGGGCCTTGGAAGTGACCAATAAAGGCGATGAGGACAAGCTGGCGGAAGGATTGGCCACCCTGCATGAGGAAGACCCGACCTTCCTATACACCAACAATCGGGAAACAGGCCAGTTGGTCCTCTCCGGGCAAGGGGAACTCCATCTCGACGTCATCAAAGGTCGCCTGAAGCGACGGTTCCATGTCGAAATCAACCTGCGGGAGCCGAAAATTCCCTTCAGGGAAACCATCCGGAAAGAGGCGGAAGCAAAGTATCGGCACAAAAAGCAAAGTGGGGGCGCCGGCCAGTTTGCCGAGGTGTGGATGCGGATCCAACCGCTGCCTCGTGACTCCGGCGTCCTGTTCACCCAGTCGCTCGTTGGGCAGAATGTCGACCGCGTCTTTGTCCCTTCCGTCGAAAAAGGGGTCCAGGCAGCCTGCGCGGAAGGGGTCCTCGCCGGATGCCATGTCACCGACGTCAAGATCGATTTCTACGACGGAAAAATGCATCCGGTCGACTCCAAGGACATCGCCTTTCAAATCGCCGGCAAAGAAGCGTTTCGGCAGGCCTTCCTGGATGCCGGGCCCTGCCTTTTGGAGCCCATTATGAGCATCCGTGTCAAGGTACCGGATGCCTATATGGGAGATGTTATGGGAGATATTTCCAGCCGTCGGGGCCGCATCCAAGGAATGGACTCGGAAGGGAAATTCCAAGTCATCAACGCCCTTGTTCCCATGCTTGAACTGTACCGCTACAGTACCTCCCTGCGGTCCCTGACTGGGGGCCGCGGCTTTCATTCGGAAAGCCTCTCCCACTACGAGGAAATGCCCCGGGACCTCGAGCAGAAAACCATCGATCAGCTCAAGCAGGAGCGGGGCTGATCCCCGCGTCCCCCAATATGAACGGTCGGCGGTGGCCCACCTCGCCACCGACCGGCCTGCTGCTTTATTAAGACGGGATTAGCGACATTGGCACGGGACTTGCCACTACAAGGGCCATGTGTTGTTTCTTGATCCATCCCAATCCCCTGCAATCGTGATTCGAAGGTACGGACGATCCGGAACCATGGAATTTTTCACCCCGCATTCTTCATCCTTCCCACAAGCCCCCTCCCATCCACAGCTTGTGTGGGGACTCGATCCGGCCACCGTCGCCACGCGCACCGCTCAGGCGCGCTTACTGGCCGAGCGGATTCTCCAACGGGATCCATCGGGACACCGTGCCCGCCCGTTCACGGTGGAACTCAGCTCCCTGCGTCTGCCACCGGCGGAATGGAAGTGGCTTCAGGCGGGCGCGCTTCAACGCTTAAAAGCCTTTTCCGCTTTGGTTGAGGATGTCTATGGAAAGCGGCGTATCCTGAAGGACGGAATCCTCCCGCCAGAAATCGT
>JBEAQI010000140.1:0-3735 GCA_041163965.1 Verrucomicrobiota bacterium
TTGGACGGACTTTGAGGCGCACTACGATATTGTAGTGGATTATGAGAATGGCTGGTGGGAAGAGCGGACCCTTGGTCCTGTTTTTGGCGACCGGTTCCCGTGGATACAAGTGAGCGGACTGAACTGGGTGTATACGGGGCACGCGCCCGGTGCCAACCAGTACAATCTGTTTCCGGCCAGTGGAGATTGGGGCTGGCTGTATTCCGATCCCCGGGTGTACCCGTGGCTCTACCGCTACACCACCGCGGACTGGTACTGGTATTGGCCCGGAACGGCCTTTCCCGGTTGGTTCTTTCAATCCTCTACGGGTAACTGGACATTTGGCCCTCCCTGAGGCCTTTTCAGCTGGGCGGTGGCCCATGCCCTAGCCGTCGCATAGTCCTCAAACAGCCCATCCAGCTGGGCTTCATAGGCGGCACGCAAGAGACTGCCCATTGCCGGCCCGGGAGTCATGCCAAGGACCAGGAGGTCCCGGCCCTGCAATATCGGTGGCGGTTTTTGCGCCTCAATGTTCATGAGGCGGGCCCGTTCCTGAATCCAGCGAACGGCCTCCGCGGAGTCGTCGTGGTATCCCGGGCGTCCCGCGTTATCGGCCCTGAAGACCAGCATCAGCAGATCCAACCGGCCACAATCATTGGCCAACCGGCGCAGGGCGGCTGAGGAACTTTGGTCCCGGTAAAGGGTGGCCGGCCGCATGTGGGTGGCCACCAAGGCCAGCACCGCCTCCTGGATGCGCTTGCTGATCCGCAACCGTTGCATGAATGCGCTGGCGGGCTCCAGACCGGCCTGTTCATGTCCTGGTGAGCGGATGCCAGCGGCCGTGATCTCAGTCGTCAGAGGTTTGCCAAAGTCGTGGCAGAGGACGGCGAGGGCCACTGTCAAGTCGTCCCCGCTCTGGTCCATCCGCAGTTTTGGCAAGGCATCCAAACAGTGCAGGGTATGCTGCCAGACATCCCCTTCCGGGTGCCATCGCGGATCCTGCGGGCAGCCTACGAGGGCCTCCAGCTCCGGGAAATAAGCCAGCCAGCCAGCCTCCTTCAGAAAGGACAGACCGAGGGAAGGACGACGTCCCTTGAGCAAGAGCTTTTCCCACTCCGCTCCGAAGCGCTCCGCGGAGAGGCCCTCCGGTGACAGACCGCGGCAAAGGGCGACCGTTTCCGGGGCTACTGTTGCTTCCAACCGAGCCGCAAACTGCATGGCCCGGAGAACCCGCAATGGATCCTCCGCAAACTGCTCCGAGCAGTGGCGGATGCGCCGCTGGTGCAGATCCGCAAGACCGCCAAGCGGGTCGATGACGTCACCGGACAGGATATCCATGTAGAGGGCATTGACCGTGAAGTCCCGGCGCAGGGCGGCCTCCCGCAGGCTCAGGGCAGGATCGGTCTGCACCGCGAATCCACGGTGCCCGAGTCCTGTTTTGTGTTCCCGTCGCGGCAGCCCGATGTCGATCGGATAGCCGCCCAGCTTGTAGATTCCAAAGGCCTTACCGACGGGCCGCACGACGCCCATTCCCCTCAGGGCCTCGAGTAATTGTGGCTCCGTCAGGCCGAATACTTCCATGTCGTAATCGGTGGGAATTTCGCCCAAGAGGGCCGAGCGCACCACACCGCCGACGAGGTAGGCTCTGCCCCCGGCGGCGGCACAGGCATGGGCCACCTTTTGCAGGACGGGACCCGTCAATGGGTCGAGGGCACAGATTTCGATTATCATGAAAATGGTTTACCTTCCGGGGGACAACGGCTACAGGTTCCGTATTCTATGTCTGCAAACAGCAAGCTTCATCAAGTCCTTATTGTCGAGGACGACCTGTACGGACTCCGTTTTCTGGAATCCAGTTTGCGTCTTGCGGGGTTTTCCATTTTGTCTGCGCGTTCCTATGAATCAGCCTGCGAGCTGATTCAGGAGCAGGGCTTTTCGAGCTTTGCGGCGGTATTGACAGACTATCGGCTGCCCAAGAAGACCGGGCTGGAGTTGCTGCGGTGGATTCGCGGCGGTGACCCGTCCCTCGCCACTGTCATCATCACCGGGCAGGGAGAGAAATCCATTGTGGAAGGGTCTCTTGAGTTGGGGGCTTTTCGCTACCTGGAGAAGCCCGTGACGCATCAAACCTTGAAGGGGGTGATGTTGGAAGCCGCTGACCAGACCCGGCGTTCCCGCCAATCCTTGTCGGACCGAAAGGGGCTTGAGGATCTCGAGCAGCTGGATCAAGCCTTGAACGGCACTGTTCCGGAAAGCCTCAAGGAACGCGTTCAACTTTATTATCGTCCCCTGCATGAAGTGGGGGGCGATTTTTTTATCGCCCACGAGACACTTGGAAGGGGCACCTTGCTGCTTCTGGGCGATGTCTCCGGACATGACATTCGCTCCGGATTCGTCTCTACTTATTTCCAAGGCATGTTCCGGGGGTGTGTTGAAAGCGGTTCCACTGTCAAAGCCTTCATTGATCTCTTCAACCGGACCCTTCTCGCCCAAAGCCGCGGCACTGTTGACGAAAACCGCATCAGCCTCTCGCTGGCGGCGTTTGAGCTCAATCCGGGCGACGATCATATCAGTCATTGGAATTACGGTATGCCGCCCTGCGTCGCGGTTGGTAGTGATGGACGCCTACATTTTTCTAAAGGCGGCAATTTTCCACTCGGCTGGGTCTCCGAACTCAATCTGCAACCGCTCTCCATCCCCCTTGCTTCTATTGATCGATTGTTCATTTTTACGGATGGGCTGCACGAACTTGCCACTGATTTGAAAGTCAATCCGATGAGTGTCCTTTTTCGTTTGATTCAGGCGGAAAAAGGCACCAATACCTTGTTATTCGAGCCAAGTGACGATATCTTAGTCGTACAATATTCTATTCACAATCAGAGACCCTTGAACGCGATTTACGAACCTATCATCAGTGAACATTATGCCGGGACGGAAGTCGAGCATATCGACCATCTCCAATCCAACTGGCGACGCAGTCTAGTCTTTGCCCTTGAGGACCGTTTGGGGGATAGGCTATACGATCTGCTCATTTGTATTCGGGAAGGAATGATCAACGCCTTGACCCATGGCTGTGAGCGCTCCCCGGAAAAGTTTGCCCATTTGCAAATCTGTCTGGATGCCGACCGCGCCAACCTGCGGGTCGTCATTGACGACCCCGGTCGTGGCCACCAGTTCAATTTGCAGCGCACCTTGGAGGCCATCAGTCGCCACGAAAGCAAGCATCTCGGCTTGGGAATCATTCAGCACCTCAGTGACGAATTCGCGATCGAGAACAGCGGTACTTCCCTTGTGTTTGATTTTGAGGTGAAACCGGAACCCCCCTTGAAGAGGACGTCGGCATGATTTCAGGTAGTGTGCAAAGCATCCCGCAAAGCGGGAAAATCGTCTTGGGAAGTTTGGACGCCATTCGCCGCCGGCTCTATCTTGAGATCAATGAAGATGTTACGGGAACGCATGTGCCGCAAATGCGGCGCGCGATACTGAGCATTCTCGATGGCGCTCCGAGTGAGAAATGGAACACCGTTTACATAGACCTCAGGGCTTGCCGGATGGTTGATTCCATGGGCCTAAACTGGCTTTTTGCAGAAATCGTGCGGCTGCGGGATGCGGACAAGGAAGTGGTGGTTCGGGCCAGCTCTCCCGCCATCCAGCGGGTTATTGAGTTTTCCGGACTGGACCGGCTGGTGACCTTCAAGTTTCGGCGACGGAAGCAGACCCGCTAGCCGATCGGCGTGGTTCGATTCCAAGGGCCTT
>JBEAQI010000141.1:0-5172 GCA_041163965.1 Verrucomicrobiota bacterium
CCGATACGGTCGTTTCCATGGCCGAAGCGAATATCAATGAGTTGATCGAATTCATTAAAACGCACCAGTTGTGATGGGGTTTTCGCAAGGTCCAGCGGAGGGAGTGTGAATCGTGAGCCCACCAGCGTTGGTTCTCAGGTCTGGACAGACTCGATATTCGGCACCCAGGCGATAGCAACGACTTAGCCCGACTTGTTAATGTCCCTTTCCCGGCATATCCGCTGCAATCCCATGCAGCCCTGTGCATCGCCATGCCGCATGGCTAGGTTGGGGTGTTTGGCAAGTCACTGTTTATAAGCATCGCATCTAAGCTTCCTGTAAATGCTTGACCGTCCCAAGACCCTCTCTCTGTTATTAAACTTCCGGTAATTAATTGAATACCAGTAAGTTGTGCATCCCGATGCCTAAAGGGCTGCCACGATTTTGCATTCGGAAATGACTGCTTATCTCTTTCTCATGACTGCGATCAATTGATTCAGGTTGAGCAACTTGTTCAATTTCGCCCGACCAACTCGATGCCGGCGGCAAGGCTTGGTGGACAAAACGAGTCACGCGCCGGCCATTAGTTAAACGTTTATCCTTGATTTGGGGGACGAAAAGGATTGGGATGGGGATTCGTGTTGGAACCCCCTCATTACGCCTTATGGTCATGAAGTATTTTAGATATGCCCTATGCTTTCTTGTTTTCAGTGTGTCCCATGTGCATGGGGTGCTGACGAATCTGACGATCACGAGTGCGGTGGCGGGGATTGCGGATCCGCAGACGGCGGGGGTCACTTACGGCAGCAAGACATTTCTGAACTATGTGATTCAGGGGGAGAGTGGGAGCCTTGTTCTCAATAACACGGCTGGGAACAGCGGTGTTGCGGCGGTCGCGGCATGGGGGGATGCGTTGGATTTTGGTCCGGTTGCGGGAATGACCTATGTTCCGAGAAGCGACATCGCCTTCCAGATCGTCCTTGAGGCGCGGAACTCCGATGGAGGTTTGACGAGGCTGCGGGCCGATGATGGGTGGGGTTTCGGGGTGACGGATGTGGCGGATGCGCGGCGAATCGAGTGGATTTCCACGAAAACGGGCAGTGAAAGCATTGTCTTCACGATAGATCTTTCGAATTTTCCGGCGTCGTCGAAGCTGCTGATCACGGGGCTGACTTTTGGGAAAGGGAGGGAGCTGGCCAATGCCCGGGTGTCCGGGTTCAGTGGAAACGCGAGCGGCACGGTGCAGGACTCCGGTGTTTTTGGAACAAATGGAAGCGATGGGACCTTGTCGTGGACCTTGCCGACGCCGATTGAGGTGGTTGGCGGCGGAATCGGGCTCTTTTCTTTAAGCCAGGCGACGCAGGAGGGGGCGGGGGATAGCGAGGACAACGGCTTCAGTTTGCAGGGTCTGGCGTTTGACATTGTGCCAATGGAAGTGGGTCCCGTGGGTCCCGGGGTGGAATCCTCCATCCTATACAGGGATGCGGATGGAAGGCTGGTGTATAGTGCGGACGAGGCTGGGAACCGGATCGTTGATTTCAGCCATGCCGGCTACCATGCGGGTGAAAAGGCTCTGCCGACCGTTGCGGTGGTGAAGACCATCAGCCCCGTGCAAGGCGATAACACCGCCCACATACAAGCGGCGATCGATGAAGTGGCGGCGAGGACGCCCAATCAGAATGGTCACCGCGGCGCGATTTTGTTGCGAGCGGGGGTTTATGAGATGCTTGGCCCGGTGTATGTCCGGTCGGATGGCATTGTCCTGCGGGGTGAAGGGCGCGGGAGCGGGTCCTCTGACACCGTATTGGTCGATGCTGCCGGCAAGCGGGTTGAGGATAAAGGATTGATTATCATAGAGAGCTCGATTGGGGGCACGATCGAGGAAGCCGGTACGAGGCAAAATGTGACAAGTGATTACATTCCTGCCGGTTGTCGTACCTTTGCGGTGGAGGATGCCTCACGCTATCGTATCGGGGACCTGTTGATCATTGAGCATCAGGCGACCGCGGCGTGGCTCGACGCGATCAACTATGGAAACACTGACGGTGATGCGGAGCCATGGGTGCCTTTCCAGGCTGATTTAAGAATGACCTTCCATGGTAATGTTACCGCCATTGAGGGAAATCAAATCAAGTTCGACTCCCCCATATATCACGCTTTGGACCGCTCCTTGTCTCAGGCGCAGGTGTTCCGGCACAGTGGGAGGAAACTCATTCGCGAGTGCGGTGTCGAGAATTTGCGAGGGTTCAGTCGGACAACGAGTGCCACGGATGAAAACCACTTATGGGATTTTGTGCATTTCCTTGGGGCGGAGAATTGTTGGGCGAAAAATGCGACCGCGGTGGCATTTGCCGACTCAGGATTTCGCTTCACTCGTTCCAGGAGAAGCACGGTTTTGAACTGCTCTGTTCTTGAACCCGTGTCGCAAGTGACGGGTGGGAGACGCTATAATTTTTATGTTGGTAGCGATTCCCATGATATTCTTTTCAAGGGCTGCGTGGCATCTGAGGGAAGGCATTGCTTCGTGGCCAACGGGGCCGCCAATGTGAACGGCATTGTCTTCACGCAATCGGAATCTTTGCGGGCCTACTCCACTTCTGAGAATCACAGAAGGTGGGGATCCGCGATGCTGTGGGACAATTTATCTTGGATTGGAGCGTCGACGTCCACGGTGCTGGGATTCTACAATCGAGGGAATGCCGGTACGTCGCATGGATGGACCGGGACGGGACTTGTGGCATGGAACATTGAGGCCTCCGGTCGAATCATTCTTTGTGAGAAGCCCCCAGTCGGACAAAATTTTGCCATTGGGTGCAATGCCACGGTGCGGGAGCTTCTGAGTTATCCCGGTTGGATTGAGGCCACCGGCCAAACCCTTTCGATTCCTTCCCTGTACGAAGCCCAACTGGCCGAACGTCTGACGTATGGGGTGGGGCCGGATGCGCCCGCCAAGTTGAAGGTGGCGTATTATGATAACGGCATTGCACCCTATGTGGCCCTCCAGTGGATGGACACCGCGATGGATGAGGAGGAATTCATCATTGAGCGATCCAGTAGCGGCGGAAGAAGTTTTGCCGAGATCAGGCGTGTTCCCGCTCAACGCGAAACCGCCATCGACAGATCTGTGACAAGAGGCCGCGCCTACACATACCGGGTGAGGGCCAGTAACGGTGTAGGGAAATCTGCTTACAGCAATGTGGCGGAGGTGAATCTTAGCATTCCTGACCGCGAACAGAAGACCGTGTACCAGGCCGAGTATTACGACAATGCCGCGCAAGCCACTTTGGATTGGTCAACGTACCGCTATACTGGAAAAGGGCACATGGCGATGGATGGTGCGGGGGCATGGATTGAACTGAGGGTTGATGGCGGTTCGGGTGGCCTGGCAGATCTGACCTTACGGTACAGGGCATTCGGTTCACGAACCGTGGGTCTGCTTGTGAATGGTCAGGCGCTGAGTGATCTGAGCATCCCGGCCTCGGCGGAGTATTCGCCCCCGGGTTACACCAATAAATACAGGGATTTTTCCGAATTCACCCAGAGCGTGAATTTGCAACCCGGTATGAACACCATACGGCTGGAGCTCAAGGGGACAACGAATACCTTGTATCTCGATCGGCTGGAGCTTTCCCAGCTACAGAGAGTCGAGGGGCTGGCGATCGGCTATGCGAGCTGGGCAGCGGTAAATGGGCTGGCCGGTGGGCCACAAGCGGATGACGATGGCGACCACGTTTCCAACTTCGAGGAGTATGTCTTTAACGGCGCTCCCAAGGATTCAAATGACCCGGGCTTTTTGCCTCAAGTATCGCTCATGCCGGACAAGGCCATGATCACATATGTTCGACGCAAAGAGGACCTCTCGCTTGTTTACGAGGTGCAGAGTAGCCGGAATCTCCAAACCTGGGAAAATGGGGCGAGTCTAATCAGTCGCGTCGACGAGGGCGATTATGAGCGAGTCACTGAGATACACACACTGGGGACCCCGGCTTTATTTACGAGAGTGCTCATCACCCAAGAGTGAGGGTCGGGGGCCGTAGGCTTCCGTCTTTTATCAGCCTGGGATGGCGAGGAAGCGGCTTGCAGCACCCGAGCAAATTCGTATGTGACCAGATAGTGCTGTATTCCCCACGCTATAAGTTTCTCTTCGTCCACATCCCCAAGACCGGCGGGACAAGCGTGCGGGCGGCGCTGAAGCCCCTTTTATACAGAGACCCGTGGTATTGGCTGATGTGGTTTCCCCAGCGACTCAGTCATCTCACGGGGCATCGCACGGTGACGAAGTTTCCCCGGCACGCCCGGATCATCGCGGCCAAGGAGATGTTGCCGTGGGAGATTTTCTCCAGCCTGCACAAGTTTTCCGTGGTCCGCAATCCGTGGGACTTGCAGGTCAGCTCTTACTTTCACCTGCAGCGAGAGCATCCCGAGGTGTTGTCCGGGTTGAAGGATTTCGAGGCCTTTGTCTTCCACAAACTCGATGCAGAGCGCGAGCCGTGTCCGCTGCTGGACATATCCGGAACGCCTCAGGTGGAGTATTTGCGCGATATGGATGGCCGTCTGCTGGTGGATGAGGTGATCCGTTTTGAGACCCTTGAAAGCGACACGATGCGTGTGTTCGCTCGTCTCGGGCGGGGGAAGACGCCATTGCCGCACAAGCGCAAGGGCGAGCGTCAGCGCGATTACCGCTCCTACTACAGCGACCAGGTGGCCGCGCATGTCGCGTCTTGGTACAAGGCCGATCTGCAGGCCTTTGACTACCGCTTTGACGATCCCGGCACGGAGGGCTGATTCCAAAGCCATTCAGCACTTCAGGACCTGATAATCTTCTCACGGCGGCTTGGAGAACACGGCGTCAGCATGAAACCTCTGCGCTGCGATCGCTGTGGCGCCGTGAGAGAAATTTTATTCGGGAGAAACTATTGAGAGGTGGTATCAGAGATTCGGGGCGAGCCAGCGTTCCGTTTCCTCAATGGACTGCCCTTTGGCGGCGGCGTAGGCCTCCAGTTGATCCCGCCCGATTTTGCCGACCCGGAAGTAGCGCGCCTGAGGGTGGGCGAGGTAGAACCCGCTGACCGAGGCTGGGGGCCACATGGCGCAGTTTTCAGTGAGGTGCATACCGAGGTTCGGTCCGGCCTGCAGCAGCGAGAAGAGCGTTCTTTTCTCGGTATGGTCGGGGGTGGCCGGGTATCCTGGAGC
>JBEAQI010000142.1:0-15053 GCA_041163965.1 Verrucomicrobiota bacterium
GGATGCTGCGGGCACAGGGCACGCATCGCGGCATCGCGGGCTTCCTTGGCATGGATCCCGGCCAGAGCGATCGCAAAAGACTGCCGGTCGCCCCCCACGATGCCCTTGTGCCCGAGCGGAAAGGCCTTCAAGGGACGGCCGTCAATGAGAATGACCCCGCCTTGCACCACCGTCAGGTCGCCCAGTTCCGGGGGATAGCCTTCCAAGGCCCCCAAAGCCCGCCGCATCGCGAGGACGGTGGCCTGCAGAATATTGAATCGGTCAATCTCCTCCACGCTGGCCATGCCCAACGCCACCTTGATTCCTGCCGCCGCGCCACGATCCCGGACCCGCTGCACGATTCCCGCGCGCTGGTCCGACCCCAGCCGCTTGGAGTCATCGACTCCGCGACAAAAGGCGGCCTTCAGAGGAGAAAAATAAAAGGCCCGTTCCACTCTGACCGCGGCCGCCACCACTGGGCCCGCCAATGCACCCCGCCCGGCCTCATCAATCCCGATTATCGCCGGGCCCTGCCCAATGTGCCGCTTGTCAAATGAAACCAGCCCGCGCGCCATCAGCGGAACTTGTAGGCGCGCTCCGGCACCGGCAACCCAAGAATCTCGTACGCGGTCTTGAAATGGACCTTCGCAAAATCCTTGAGACGGTGCGGACCGAGTTTAGCAACCAGCTCAATGCCCTGCTGTTTGACCGCCGCTCCGGCCCCTTTTTTCAAAGGCTCACCGTATTCGGCGCTGAGCTTGCCCATCTGGCGGACAAACTCGGCCCGCGCACAAATGGACGCCGCCGCCACCACCGGGTCAGACTCCGCCTTGGTCTGCATCCGCAAGTCAAACTGAACGCCGTCCTTCTTCAACTGCTGCTGCGTCAGCGGAGTCTTGCTGAACTGGTCCAGCATCCCCCACGGCACCGTGCGCTGCTCAAGGGCCGCCGCCACCGACCGGCTGTGGTACCACGCCAACAGCTTGTTGAGATTCGCCGCGGGCCGACTCATCAGCTCATTGTACTTTTGCATGCTGGCCATCGTCTTTTTGACCACCACCCCACGGGTTTGCAGAATCTCGCGCTCCAAACGGAGAATGGTGCTGTCGGTGAGACTCTTGGAATCCTTGATCCCCTTTTCCTGCCAACTGCGCACCATATCACCGTCGGCAATCACACAACACGAGACCAGCGGCCCGAAAAGGTCGCCCTTGCCGGCCTCGTCGACCCCCGCATGGGCCTCGTACCACTCGGGATGGTGCACCTCATCGTATCCCATTCTGGGCTCTCCCGTGACCTCCGCCTCCAGCACGTTCTGCACAAAGGCCTCGGTCCCTTTTCCCTGGATCACCACCTTGCCACTCTTGTAGGCCACAATGTTAACCTGGTCATAGGGGGCTTTGAACGCAAAGAGGGAATGGTCGACATGGGTGTACCCGTACAGGCGGCGGTCGCACACCGCCTCCAGCTTCTCCAGTTGGCCCTCGTCCAGCTTCAAGGTGTACAGGGTCTTGGCAGCGGGGGCGTCGCTATCGGTTTTTTTCTTCTTCATCAGACTTTTGCTTGGAATTGTCGGGCATTCCGGATTTTGCAATACCGCATGCGAGGGCAATTCTCTTCTTTCCGCAAGCGTCTCCTGCAGTGGTTCGAGGAAAACAAGCGCCCCCTGCCCTGGCGCACGGACCCCAGCCTCTACAAGACCGTCATCTCGGAATTCATGCTGCAGCAGACTCAGGTCGAGACCGTCCTGCCCTATTTTGCCCGCTGGTTGGAAGCCTTTCCGGACTTCCATGACCTCGCCGCGGCCCCCGAGGAACGCGTCCTCAAACGCTGGGAAGGCCTCGGCTATTACGCGCGCGCCCGCAACCTCCATAAACTGGCCAAATCCATCGTCACGGACGGAGTGCCGGCCTCGGCCGCGCAATGGCGGGACCGCCCGGGCATTGGCCCCTACACCGCCGCCGCCATTTCCAGCATCGCCCAGAATGCCCCGGAAGCGGTTGTCGATGGCAATGTCGTCCGCGTGCTCGCGCGTCTCCTCAACGACAACACGCCGATCCGGTCCTCAACCGAAGCCCACAAACGCTTTGCCCCGCTCGCCGGAGACCTGCTCGATCCGCAGCAGCCAGGTGCCTTCAACGAGGCCATGATGGAATTGGGCGCCACGGTCTGCCGGAAGACCCGCCCAGCCTGCCTCCTCTGCCCAGTCCAAACGCACTGCACCGCCCTCCGTGAAGGCAACCCGGAGACGCTTCCCGTCATTGTCCGCAAGCAGACCCAGCGCCGCTCCGTGAACACCCTCTGGGCAAGGGATGGGGACCGCCTCCTGCTCTATTTTCACCCAGCTGAAGCCAGTCGCCTCGCCGGCCTTGCGGAGCTGCCGCGCCTGCGTGAGGCCCCCGGGACCCCTCCCCTCTTGACCCGCTCGCGTGGCATCAGCGCGGAGCTCATCCGGGAACATATTTTCGCCCTCCCGGGCTCAGTCTCTCCGGAACACGCCTCCACCCTCGTCGACCACCCGCTTCAGGACCTGCGCTGGATCGCCCTCGGGGACCTCGACACCATCAGCCTCTCCGCGCCCCATCGGCGCTGGATACACGACCTGCTGCGCCACGAACAGGCCTGATCCGACACCCTTTTGGTCGACAGGCCCACCCCAAAGGCGTTATACCTGCCATTAGGCTGCTTCATTTCCGACACCTGCCCGGTTTTGCGCTTTTCTCGCTCGGAATCGGGATTTTCCTCAAGAGCACCGACCACCTGTGTCAGGCCTCCGTTCAGGGACCCGAAGACCGGATCTCCGCTATCCCTTTATCATGTCCTCCCAAACAAAATCTCCCATCAGGAAACGCTCCTCTTCCAGCCCAACCGCGCCCAGTCCCCTCTATGCAAAACGGGAATTTGCCGATCCGCACAGGCATCCCTTTGAGGAAGTGGAGTGGGAAACCCGCGCCACCTCCATTCTGAACGAACGGGGCGAACCGATTTTTCGACAGGACACGGTCGAGGTCCCGGCGGGCTTTTCGGAGCTGGCCACAAAAATCCTTGCTGCCAAATATTTCTATGGGGATGCGGATCAGGGCCAGGACCCCGCGCGGGGAGGACGGGAACAGTCCTTCCGGCAGGTCCTCAACCGGATCACGAAAACCCTCCGTGACTGGGGAGTGGAGGATGGCTATTTTGGAGAAGCAGGCGAAGCCAAGGCCTTTGAGGATGACCTGAGCTGGCTCCTCCTTCATCAATATGGCGCCTTCAATTCGCCGGTCTGGTTTAACCTTGGCCTGTATCAGGCTTATGGAATTGGCCGGGACGCAGGCCAGGGAAATTATATCTGGGACACCGCCCGCGGCACCGTCGCCCGCGCCCCCAATCCTTACGCCTTTCCGCAATGTTCGGCCT
Organism: Verrucomicrobiota bacterium; assembly: GCA_041163965.1. Lineage (GTDB taxonomy): Bacteria > Verrucomicrobiota > Verrucomicrobiia > Opitutales > Oceanipulchritudinaceae > Oceanipulchritudo. The sequence continues at coordinate 3,379 of JBEAQI010000142.1, forward strand.
GCTTCATCCAAAGCGTCGAGGATGATCTGGAGTCGATCATGGAATTGGCCAAGGCCGAAGCCTTGCTCTTCAAATTCGGAAGCGGAAGCGGCACCGATCTGTCTGCCATCCGCTCCACGCGTGAAAAGCTCTCCGGTGGTGGTCAACCGAGTGGTCCGCTCAGCTTTCTGGCGGTCTACGATGCCGTGGCCGGGGTTGTCAAGAGCGGCGGCAAGACGCGCCGGGCGGCCAAAATGAATACCTTGAGGGATTGGCACCCGGACATTGAGGCCTTCATCCAAGCGAAGTCCATCGAGGAAAAAAAGGCATGGGCCCTGATCGAGGAAGGATACGATCCGTCCTTCAACGGGGCCGCCTACGGATCCATCAAATTCCAGAACGAAAATCTCAGCATCCGCGCCTCCGACGCCTTCATGACTGCTGCCGCCAGCAACAGGGCATGGTGGACGCGCACCGTCCAAGGAAATCACCCCTGCGAGCGCCTCAATGCCAGCAACCTCCTGCAACAGATTGCCGAGGGCACCCACCTCTGCGGCGACCCGGGGATGCAATTTGACGACACCATTCACGCATGGCACACCTGCAAAGGGTCAGGCCGACAGAACTGCACCAACCCCTGCAGCGAATACCTCTTTCTGGACAATTCCGCCTGCAATCTTGCCAGCCTCAACCTGCTCCGGTTTCGCACCGCTGAGGGGTTTGATTTCAAGGGGTTCGCCATGGCCTGCCGCACCTTCATTATCGCGCAGGACATTCTTGTCGACCGCTCCTCCTACCCCACCGCCGCCATTGCGCACAATTCCCACTGGTTCCGGCCCCTTGGTCTGGGGTACGCCAACCTCGGTGCCCTTCTCATGTCCTTCGGCCTGCCCTACGACTCGGATGAAGGCCGCTCCCTCGCCGCCCTCCTCACCGCCGTCATGACCGGGACCGCCTACCTCACCTCATCCGAACTGGCCACTCGCATGGGCGCCTTCGAAGGGTACCGCGACGCGCGCCACTGGGGGTGCGACCAGCCGCCCCAACCGGACAATGTGGCCTCCATGCTCGGCGTTATTGATAAGCACCTCAGGGCGGTCGAAACCCTGTCCCCCGGACCACACCCTGCCATGCGGGAGTTTGCCTGTTCAGTTTGGCAAAAGGCCCTCATCGCGGGACGCAAAACGGGCTTCCGCAATGCCCAAGTCACCGTCCTTGCCCCCACCGGCACCATCGGATTCCTGATGGATTGCGATACCACCGGCATTGAGCCGGCGATCGGCCTTGTCGCCTACAAGTCCCTCGCCGGAGGTGGGCTCCTGCAAATTCCCATCAAGGCCATCCCCAATGCCTTGAAGCACCTTGGCTATACCCGGGAAACCCGCCAGCGCATCCTCCGCCATATTGAGGCCCACGGCACCCTCGAAACGGTCCAATCGGCCGACGGCCCGATTGAAAGCGGCCTGCGGGCGGAGCATCTTCCGATTTTCGATACCGCCTTTCGCTCGGGGACCGGGCAACGGGTTCTCTCACCGCGCGCCCACGTCGACATGATGTCCGCCGTCCAGCCTTTCCTTTCGGGAGGCATCTCAAAAACCGTCAACATGCCCCATGAGGCCACGGTCAACGATATCCGCGACACCTATCTGTACGCATGGCGAAAGGGCATCAAGGGTATCGCCATCTACCGCGACGGCTCCAAACGGAGTGCTCCGGTCAAGACCCGCGAGGAATCATCCTCGCCTGAAAAAGCTCCCTCCTCGGGCATCCAGATGGTCACCGAGCCCTACCGGCGGCGTCTGCCAGACACCCGCCGGGCCCTCACCCATAAGTTCACGCTGGGCGGCGCGGAGGGTTACATCACGGTCGGTCAATTTGACGACGGGTCGCCAGGAGAAGTGTTCCTCCAAATGTCCAAGGCCGGCAGCACCATCAATGGGCTCATGGATACCATCGGGACGCTCCTCTCGCTCTGCCTGCAGTATGGCGTGCCTCTCGAAACCCTCGTCAAAAAATTCTCCCATATCCGCTTCGAACCGGAGGGCCTCACCGCAAACCGAGACATTCCCATGGCCAAAAGTGTCATGGATTATCTATCCCGCTGGATGGGTATGGAATTCATCAAGGGGTACCGGGAAAAAATGTCCCCGGCCCTTGCCGGCCAAGACCAACGGCCTCCATCAGAGGCCGTCAATGAGCGGGAAACCCCTCCCGCGGGGCTCTCCTCTGCGCAACTCGAACTGCTCACCGAGACCGAGGGCCACCTCACCTGTCCGGAATGCGGGAGCTCCAAGGTCAAGGTCACCGGCACCTGCGCCTGCTGCCTCAACTGCGGCTCTTCCCTCGGCTGTAGTTGAGTTGCCCGCGCCCGCGCGCTCAGTCAACGTCGGTGCGGAAGGGGGTGACCGGCAGGCCTTCCATCGAAAACAAGTTGCAAGGCGGGTTGTCGGCCCATGCGTAGCGGACCGCCTCCACTGGCTCGGTGCCCTGCAGTTGCAGCGTCACTTGGTCCACCTCACTGATTCGACCGGAAACCGTCGACCACTGGCCTCCACGCTGGACGACAAAGCCAACCAGCTCGTTCGTTTCGAGGGCCCTTAGACCGGTGCCGGTATGCGCAAACTCTAGAATCACCCGGTCCCCCTCCTGGCGCCATGCCCTCAACTGGGGTGAACGATGGAAAACACTACCAAATCCATAATCCTTATGGAGAGCCCAGCGCGCCAGACGGCGGCCAACCGTTAACTTGTCACGGGGGTGAATGTCCTTGCCTTCACCCACATCGATAAGGACAGCCTGACCGGTTTGGGGAAGATCCTCCATGACCAGTGTCTGGGCCTCCCGCAAATAGGGCCAGGTATCGGTCTCGGAAAAGACCGCCTCCGTCCGGAAATCCGCCAACTGGGCCCAGTAAAAGGGGAATTCCTCGCCCCACGCGGCCCGCCACTCCTGAATAAGGGTCCCGAACAGTTCACGATACTGATTCCACCTGCTGGAGTTGGATTCGCCTTGGTACCAGATCACACCGCGAATCGCATAGGGCACCACCGGCAGCACCCGCGCATTCCACAGATTGCCTGGTCGATGCTGCCCCACCATCCGGTTCTGCGGCTTGTTTGGCCGGTTTCCCTTGGCCTCCCCGGCATCGCGAGCCGCTTCCCATTGCCTTACCTTTTCCTCCCACTTCCGGACCTCCTCCGCAAAATCGTAGTCGCTCTCAATCTCCAACCAGGTCTCATGAATGGAACGCAAGCCCTCCCGGGACCGGATCACCTCACGGTCCACCCACGCCTCCGCGCTGGATCCGCCCCACGCGTTCTCGATAATCCCCACCGGTACCCCCAGCGCGGCGTGAAGGACCCGCGCGAAATGATAAGCCACCGCCGAGGCGTCCGCCAGCGTCTCCGGAGTGGCCACCTGCCAAGCCCCCTTGACCCCCGCCGCGGGCTCTTGCGCACCGGGATTTTTCACCGGAATAAACCGGATCTGCGACGCATCCGCCGCAATCGCCTGCTCCAGATCAAAATCCAAAGCCCGGCTCATCTTCCATTCCATGTTGGACTGTCCGGACGCCAACCACACTTCCCCCACCAGCACATCCGTCACTCGCACCTCGTTGCTCCCGCTCACCACCAGCTCGTGGGGTCCACCGGCCTCCATTGGCGACAAGTCGACCCGCCAACGGCCATCCTCCCCGGCCCGTGACTGGTGCTCCTGCCCAGCAAGAGTCACTCGTATCGCCTCGCCCGCCGCCGCCGTGCCCCAGATCGGCACCGGCTTACCCCGCTGCAGCACCATGTGATCCGTAAAGATCGGGCTCACTTCCACCACCCCGAAAAGGGGTAGACTCGTGAACAAAATGACGAGGGCCAAACGAAAGCAACGAAGGGGTTTAATCATGAGGATTTCCCTAATAAATGAGTCCCCTCATTGGCCACCAATTTTTCACCATTCCTTTCAGATGCGCTCCCCAACCCATGGAGGATCACCTCCATCAACCCACAAGCCCCGCATCCATGGCGCCCACCACTCATTTGGCGGCTTGAACCAGCTCCAAGGATCTGCTTAACCTGAGGCTGCATGTTGCCCGTTGCCATTTACTACCATCCGGATTGTCTCTTCCATGACACCGGACCGGTGCACCCAGAGCGTCCGGAACGGGTCCAACGCATCCACTCCGCTCTCAAGAATCCGGCTTTCTCTGAATGGCTCCACTGGCACACCCCTCAACAAGCCCCGGCCCCATGGATCGAGGCCGTCCACAGCCGGGAATACCGCGCCTTCATCGAGGAAACCTGCCTCACCGGGCGCCATACCGTTGATTTCGGAGAAACCCTTGTCTGTCCGGACTCCTACCACGCCGCCCTGCTCGCCGCGGGTGGGGCCATCGGCTGTGTTGACGCCGTCTTTCAAGGCGGCTACCAGCGGGCCTTCAATCTGATGCGCCCCCCGGGTCACCACGCCTGCAGCGAAAAGGCGATGGGATTCTGCCTCTTCAACAACGTCGCCATCGCCGCCCACTATGCGCGCGAGGTCTACGGCCTCGAGCGCGTCTGCATCATTGACTGGGATGTGCACCACGGAAACGGGACGCAGGATATTTTTTACGAAAGTCCAGCCGTCCTCTTTTGCAGCCTGCACCAACTGCCGCTCTACCCGCACTCAGGGGAACAACACGAGACCGGCCTCGGCGCGGGACAACACACCACCGTCAATGTTCCGCTGCCGCCAGGAGCTGGCGCGCCCCTCTACCAGGACGCATGGGAGAGCGCCATCGTGCCAGCCCTCGAAGCCTTCCAGCCAGACCTCATCCTGCTCTCCGCCGGCTTTGACGCGCATCGCCTCGATCCGCTGGCCGGCATGCTCCTGGAAAGCGGGGATTACCACTCGCTGACGCGTTGGACCGTCGCTCTTGCGGAGCGCCACTGCCAGGGCCGTCTTATTTCCATTCTCGAAGGGGGCTACCATCTGGAAGCGCTGACGGAATCGGTCATCGCCCACGTACAGGCCCTCTCCGGCCGAGCGCCCGCCCCTCAACTGACAATGAGCTTTCCTTCGTAAACCCAACGGTCGGTCTTCCCTTCCTTGGTCTTGAAACGAATCTTTTTGAATTCAATCAGCCGCGTCTCGTTGACCGGCACCTGCACTGTGTCGGCTCGCCAAGTTTGCGCGGGAGGAAGGGACTCGGCTGCCTTCTTAAGGGTCCGGATGGAAGGGATATAGCGCTCTTTTTTGTCCGACATTCAACCTGACGCTTGCCGGAACAAAGGGCGCTTGGCAAGCCTTGGCAATATTAGAAGACCCCGCCGCGGTAATCAAATACCTTGGCTCCGGGTGGCAGGGCCTCCACAATTTTGCCAGTTCGCTGTCCGCTCTGAAATTGGATGAGTTGGCCCCCGTTTTCCGACAAGTCCCGATAATATTCAACATGGCCGTCGAGAAAGGCCACAAACCCGCCCGCATCGCCATAGATCCCTGCGCGGTCCTGCCCAAAGGCCCGCCAGCGCCCGTTTGCTTCAAGTCCGCGCGTCCACAGGATCGGGGTGCGCGCGGGATCGCACCCAGGCCCGACCCCACTGACCACCGCCACCCCAACCGGCCATGCCGCAAAATCGGAGACCACCGACCAACGGCCATTTGACCCACGCTCCAGGAGGGTCGGCGGCAGTTGTCCGCGGGCCGCCATAAGGGGATCCTCCTCAAACAAAAACAGCTCCGCCGGCAAGGCCCCGCTCTCACGGGCCAACTCCTCCAACCAACCGGCTAGATCGGATCCGCTCAGGGCCCGACCCGTCGTCGCCTGATAGGTGGCCACCGCCAAGGCCACCTGCCGGAGCTTGTGCCCGGTGGCCATGCGTTGGGCCTTTTCGCGCACCATGCCCACCGCCGGAATGACCATTCCCATGACCAGACTCATCACCCCCAGCACCACCAGCAATTCCACCACACTGAATCCCGCATTCTTTTTCATGGCCGCTATTCGACAGGGCCCATACCCCGCCAACAAGGAATTTGCCTACCTGAATTCAGGTGTTGGTCGTACCTGAATTCAGGTAGGCGGCCTCAATGGCCGGCTGCCTCAAAATGCGTCGCCACGGGGAAGGCGTCCCACCCCTGCTCGCGGAGATACCGGGAAAAGATCGCCGTCTGCCCATGGGTCACGCCAATGCGCCGTGCCCCGCTTTCCCGCACACTCCTCAGCAGTCCTCCCCAATCGGAATGATCGGAGAGAACGAACCCGCGGTCAAAGTCGCGTCCACGGCGCACCCCGCGAATCTGCATCCATCCACTGGCCGCCCCCCACGACAAGGGGCGCAGCCGGCTCAGCAGCTTGGGCTCGCTCCCAGCAAATGAAATGAGCACCAGTCCACTGCCCTTCAAATCGGGAACGGTCTCCTCGGTCAGGTCCAAAACAGGCGGCAACCGGACCCCACGTTCCGCGTAAAGGGTCAAAAAGGCCCTCCCCGAGCCCACCACCGCAATCGGCCCCTCCGGCTCCAGTCCGGCCAGAATCCGCTGGGTCTTGCCCAATGGGTAACATGGCAAAACGCTTGTCAGGCCACGCTCCCGATTTGCCGCCCACCACTCTTGGATCGCCGCGAGCACCACATGGGGTGCAGGCCACTGGTATATCGGCAGTCCAAAAGTCGACTCCGTGATCAGGAGGTCGCAGGCCACGGGCTCGAAGGCCTCCGCGGCCTCGTGGGCATGCGTGGCATTGTGGTCACCTGTCACCACCACTACTTGGCCATCCGCCTCGACACGGACCTGCGCCGATCCGAGAATGTGCCCCGCCGGGTGAAAACTGACCCGCGCCGACCCCACCTCAAAGGACTCGGCGAATCCATGGGACTGGATCGGCGCCTCCCGCCCCACCCGCTCCCGCAACAAGGCTTCCCCACTGGCCGCACAAAAATAGGACCGCATCCCCGCCCGGGCATGATCGGCGTGGGCATGGGTGATCACCGCCCGCTCCACCGGGCGCCACGGATCCACATGGAATCCACCCGCCGCACAATACAGCCCCTCGCTTGTCAATTGGAGGATATCCGATTTCTTGAATCCCATTCAGGCTCGATTAAAGGAGCGCTCCTCTTTCTCTCAAATGCAAATGTCCGATTTTTCCGAGACCCTCATCTTCCTTGTCGCCCTCCCGCTCATCGGGGCCGGCATCGGCTGGCTCACCAACCGGCTCGCCATCCAGATGCTCTTCCGCCCGCGCCAACCAGTCCGGTTCGCGGGGATCACCCTGCAGGGCCTCATTCCGCGCCGCCATCATGAACTAGCCCAACGCATCGGTGAACTGGTCGAAAAGGAGCTCTTTCAACAGCACCTCATCCGCACCGAAATCCGGAAAATTGACATCCAGCCCCACGTCGAGGAATTGGCCGCCTCCATTGTCTGGAACCGCCTCGGACCGCGCCTGCGCCAGGTCCCGCTGCTCGGCGGCCTCGTCAACGACAAACTCCTCGCCTCATTGCACGCCATGGCCCTCGAAAGCCTCCGCGAAGAAACAGATCCGCTCCTCGACAAGGTTGCCATCGCCGCCGAACGGCACATCAAAATCCGCCACCTCGTCGAGGAAAGGGTCCGCGGATTGGACCTCGCCCAACTGGAAACGCTCGTGCGCCAGCTCGCCAAAAAGGAGTTTCAAGGCATTGAGGTGCTCGGTGGCCTGATCGGGTTTGTCCTCGGGCTCCTGCAGGCCCTACTGGTCCTTCTCGCCTGAAGGCCCAACCGTCGCCGAATCCTCCAACAAATCCACGGCGCGCAAGGCCTCCAGCTCCTCGCGGTATCGCGCCTCGGCCTCCAACGCCTCGGCCTCCACCCGCTCCAGCGCCGCGTCGATGGCATCAGGCAGGACCTCTGGAGCCACTTCGACCTGCATCAACAACGGCCCCCGCGACGGCTCTACCGCCGCCCGATAAATGCGCATCGTCCACCCGAAAGCGGCCACCGTCAACAACACCAGGACCGACCCCATGATCGCGATGAAGCGGAGACGCCGGTTTGATCCAAGATCAGGCGCCTGCTCGCGCAGACGCGCCAGCCGGATCTCCGGCTGGTCCGCCTCAAATCGGGTCGCACGGGGCTTGCGGTCCTCCATCCTCACAGGGCCATCAAGGGCAGGCTCCGCATCGCTTGTCAAGGGCTGCCAAACAGCTCCACCACACCCCATTTTCAGGGAGCAATATAATGACGCTTCGCGACAACAGGATTTGCATATCTGCACGGAATCGACAACGTCATCCGCATGTTTGATCCAGTAGACGTCATCAAATCGCTCGTGCGGAGCCCCAGTGTTTCAACCGACTCAGGCTATGCCGATGGCATGGCCGCGGCCCGCGAGGTCCTAGTGGAACTTTTCACCAGCATGGGCCTTGAAGTGGAGACCATCCCCACCCCGCGCCACCCCGTCATCCTCGCCCAGCGCCATGGGCCCGAAGAATGGCCAAGGGTCATCATCTATGGGCATTACGACGTCCAGCCGCCCGACCCGCTAGACCTCTGGGACTCCCCGGCATTCGAGCCCACCCTGAAAGGGACCCGCCTTTATGGGCGCGGCGTCGCCGACAACAAGGCGCCCATGATGGTCCATATCACCGCCGCCGCGCGGCTTCTCGCAGCACACCCCGACCTGCCTCTGCGACTCACCTTCCTCATCGAGGGAGAAGAGGAAATCGGGAGCCCCAGCCTGCCCTTCATTCTGGAAAAGTATAGCGACCGTCTACAGGGGGATTTTGTCCTGCTCTCCGACACGCTGAATCCAAGCGATGATCAGGTCGCCATCACCACCGGAATCCGTGGGATGGTGACCTGCGAAGTGGAGGTCACCGGTCCCAACCGCGACCTGCACTCGGGCATGTTCGGCGGGGCCGTCCTGAATCCCATCCAGGCGCTCACCGCCCTCTGTGCCAGCCTCCACAACCCCGATGGACGGGTCAATATCCCCGGATTCTACGACGCCGTCATTGCCCCGCAACCATGGGAACAGGAAGAATTGGGGAAATTGGAAGTGTCCGATGCGGACTATTGTGCCGCCATCGGCATTCCAGCCACCCACACCCCCAATGGGCGTACCCCGCTGGAAGCAGTCCGCTATGAGCCGACCGTGGAATTCAACGGCATCGGCGGCGGATACCAAGGGCAGGGAGACAAAACCATCATTCCCTCACGGGCCTTTGTGAAAATCTCTTGCCGCCTCGTCGCCAATCAGACGCCTGAGGATATCAAGGAAAAGCTTTTCGCCACCTTGCGGGCGCGCTGCCCCGCCAGCGTCCGCCTCGAAATCCGCGAGGGCCACCATGGGCCGACCTACAGCGTCACCCCGCCCAACCGGCCGAATACCCCCGCCCACCAAAATCCGCACCTCGCCCGCGCCTTCCTCGCCATCGATCAGGCCGTCACCGACGTCTTCGGGAAACCCCCGCTCTACCTGCGGGAAGGAGGCAGCATCCCCATCATCGGCGTGATGCACCAGACCCTCGGGCTGGATTGCATCATGCTCGGCATGGGAACCGCGCAAAACAATCTGCATTCACCCAACGAATCCTTCGACCTCGCCAGCCTCGAAAAAGGGATCGCGGTCTCCATGCGCGTTCTCGAAGCCGTGGCCCGTCCTTGATTAGCGGTCGTCCCAACCACGCCCACCCCTTGGCCGAAGCCTCAGTGCGCGCCGCAGTTGATGGCCGGGAAGAGAAGCTGATCCGGCGGCAGACACGTCACCGGCCACGGGCAATGCCCGTTGCCCATCGCCTCCAGGACCCGGTCTGGATGATTGCAGTCCTTGCTCAGGTGCGCCAGCAGGACCCTCCTCCAGCGAGGGCTCTCGACCGACTCCAGAAAGGCCCGCGCCGACGTGTTCGACAGGTGCCCGTGGCGGCCCACAATGCGCTGCTTCACAGAAAAGGGTCGCTTCGTGTCGTTTTCCAATAATTCCGGGTCATGGTTGGCCTCAAGGACGAGTATCTGGACTTCCCGGACGCGTTCCGCCAGCCCATGGGGAATATGGCCGAGATCCGTCACCCAGGCCAGACTTGCCGGTGGGTCGAAGAGGTCGCTGCCTTCCTTCCGAAACACGAACCCCACCGGTTCCATCGCATCGTGCGGCAACAGAAACGTCTCCACCATGAGGTCCGCCAGCGCAAAGGTGCTGCCCGTCTCAAAGAGCATCCATTGCAAGGACCGGCTGGCCTTGCGCTGCAGCACCTGCGCAGTCGCATAATTGGCAAAAAACTTGAGATGCCGGTGGCGCGCGAGTCCCGTGATGCCGGAGGCGTGGTCTCCATGCTCGTGCGTGATAAGGACTGCCTCCACACTCTCAATGGGCTTACCCAGCTCCCTCAGCATCCCCTCGATGCGCCGCCCGCTGAAGCCGGCATCCAGCAAAATCCGCGTCCTCGGGGTCTCGATGAGGGCGCAATTGCCGGAACTGCTCGTTCCCAGAACATGGAGGTGGATTCCCATTTCCGCATTCCAGTGCTCCTCTCTGCCCTGTCACGCCTATTCTCTTTTTCCGCGAAAAGTCGGCTCCGCAGCCTCAACCCCACTCCAGATCGACCACCCTATTCGTCTCGTATTCTCCTCAGTTCCTGCAGGTCTATTTTATCTTTTGCTCTCGGGGTCGCCGCCTTGTTCCGAATCAGGGAATCGATGCCAATAAAGGGAACCTCCAAGCCGGATAGCTGAACTGAAATTCTGTCGCTCCAGCACTCTTCGAAAGTGACGCCATCGATCCCAGTAAGAATCTGGATTTTCAGGGGTTCTCTGCCTATCTCCACAACGATTTCATCCTCCATGAAATCAGATTCTTTTAATCCAAGATCCCCAAACCCGAATTCGGAAAAGGTTTTCAACACTAGACGCGCATTTTCTTCGCTGATCGCAATGAAAACGTCAATGTCACCGGTGTAACGCGGGAATCCATGCAGCCCAACCGCATAACCGCCTACGATGAGATAGCGTACCTTATTTTTTTCGAGTAATGCGATAAACGCTTGGAAATGCGGGTTGAGCATCTTTCCCCTTTTTTATGCCACTGATGGCTTCGACGGCCTCAAGTCGCTCCGCAAAATTCGCCAGCCGCCAGGCGCGGTCCGTCTCTTGATGAAGCTTTCTCTTAACCACTCTGACCATTCCACGACTCTGACATGAAACCATCCTCCTTCAAATCATTTTCGGAAAAATCCGCGCCCTCGGGGTCTCGATGAGGGCGCAATTGCCGGAACGGCTCGTTCCCAGAATAGGGAGGTGGATGCCCATTTCCGCATTCCAGTGCTCCTCTCTCCCCTGTCACGCTTCTTCTCTTTTTCCGCGAAAAGTTGCCGGATGCAAAAAACTGCTCTACCTATCCTGTGAAACCGTTTGACTCATCACCCGTGAAGACAGAACCGCACCCTTCGCTCCCGGACACGCAAAACCAAGGGGCCTCGACCATCCTCGGCGCCAACGTGCCGATCCTGCAGGTCGGCATTTCAAACTTTCGCCTGCCGCTGCGCTTCATGCGGGTCGCAGGTGAGCCCCTCCAACTGGAAGCCTCCGTGACCGGCACCGTCTCCCTCGGTGCAGATCGGAAAGGCATCAACATGTCGCGTATCATGCGGATTTTCTACGAATACAAGGACCGGGTCTTCACTCCGGAGCTGCTCGAAGAAATTCTCATCAACTACAAGGAACAGATCGGCTCAAGCCGTGCC
>JBEAQI010000143.1:0-6347 GCA_041163965.1 Verrucomicrobiota bacterium
GCGATCCGTCCACGATAGGAGGCGGCGATGGGCAGAGATCGTGGAGAGGCAGCTTTCATCCTTGAACCCTGACACGGTAGGCCGATAATGCCCCTGTTTTCAATTGCTAACCACGAATGGACACGATTGGCCTCCCTCGCTTATGGATGGAGGCCAGCCCTGTAGGTTCGTGGTTAGCGGACTCCACTTCCGGAGTATGAAACACACGTCACGAACAGAATGGAAATAGAACAGATTGAAACAGCGGAAGTCCCCATGGTGGGGCTGCCGACCTTTAGTGAACTCGGATTGCATCCAGCGATTCTGCAGGCCCTTACGGAGAAAGGCTATGAGCGGCCGACGCCGATCCAAGCGGAGGCGATTCCCCCGCTAATGGAGGGGCGGGATCTCGTGGGTGGGTCGCAGACTGGGACGGGAAAAACGGCGGCTTTCTCACTGCCGATATTGTCCCGCTTGGAGGGGACGCGCAAGCAGCCGCGGGTATTGATTCTTGAACCGACCCGCGAACTGGCGCAGCAGGTGATGCAGCAGTTGGAGTTGTATGGCAAGCATCTGCCGGTCCAGTGTCTCTTGCTGCATGGTGGGGTTGGTTATGGCAAGCAGCGAGAGGTGTTGGCAAGCGGGGTGGATATTGTGGTGGCGACGCCCGGACGTCTGCTGGATCATCTCGGGCAAAAGACGTTGAGTCTGAGCAAGATCGAGGTGCTCGTTTTGGACGAGGCCGACCGCATGTTGGACATGGGATTTTTGCCGGACGTGAACCGGATCATCAAGGCCTGTCCCAAGCAGCGGCAGAGTCTGTTGTTTTCGGCGACCATACCGCCGGAGATTGAGCGCCTCAGCCGGAACATGCTGGTGGACCCGGTACAGATCAAGATTGGCGGCGGGCGGCAACCGGCGGAGACCATTGAGCACAGTATTTACCCGGTCGATGACCGGCAAAAGTTTGACCTGTTGGTGGCCTTGCTGGAGGAGCTCGAGTATCACAGTGTCCTGATTTTCACGCGGACCAAGGCCGGAGCGGATACCATTGCCCGTTGGCTCGAGGAAACCCGTCACGGGCCGATCGGGGTGCTGCATTCTGATCGCAAGCAGAAGGAGCGTGACCGGTGCCTTGCCGATTTCAAGGAGGGCAAGGTGGAGATTCTGGTGGCGACGGACATTGTGGCGCGGGGCATCGACATCAGTGGCGTGAGTCACGTCATCAATTATGATATTCCTCTGCATGCCGAGGACTATGTGCACCGCATTGGGCGGACGGGCCGTGCCAACCGCAGCGGGGACGCGGTGACGTTGCTGACTGCTGGCGAACTCGATTTTCTCAGGAGCATAGAGCGGTTTATTGGGAAGGAGATTCCCTGCAAGAAGCTCGAGTCGTTTACTTACAACTGGTCGCCCCTTTTTGCGAAGCTGGGCGCGCCGAAGAAAAAGAAGCGGAACCGTGGATTCATTGCTCAGGGCAGTTTTTAGGGGCGGGGCCGCCTTGGTGGCGGGGCTGGTGGCGGGGCCGATGGTCCATTTGGCGGCGGATACCGGGTTGGAAGAAGCCTTCCCGGAGGTCCTTTTTCCTGAGCTTGAGGCCTATCTGGGAGCGGTGGCGGATCAAGGCCAGAGCCAACGCCTTGGGGTGTTGACGGTGGAGGAGCGCGTTGGAGATCTCGATGTGGCCAAGGCCCAACGCGGACCGTCGGTTCGCTTTTGGGGGCGGTTCATGGGATCGTACGAGGTCCGTGAGGACATCGACAATGTGGCGCGTGGAGATGTGTCTTCAAACTTGACGGTGGCCCAACCCTTGTATCGCTGGGGCAATCTCAAGCGGCAGGAGGCGATCGCCGGTCAGCAGGTGGAGTTGGCGGAGCTCGACCGCGAGCGTCGCGTGGCGAGAGAATTGATCGAGGCCCGGCAACTTTACCTCGGGCTGCTGCTGCATGCCGAACAGGCCCGCATTCTGGAGCGGTCGACGGAGCTCTCCGGTCAATTTGTGGAGGCCCGGCGACAGTTGGTGGAGGTGGGCCAGTTTTCCGAGCAGGATGTATTGGAGATGGAGGCCCGCTTGCTGGAAAACCGCGAACGGCTCGGTTGGACGCGGAAGCGACTTTTGGAACACCGGCAGGCCCTCGAGCGCTTGACCGGACTGCCCGTGGAGGTGGCCCTTGCCGGCCGACTCGAGCAGATTGAGCCGATGAGTGCGGTGGAGCTGGCAGCGTTGCGCGAGGCAACCCTGGGGCGGGAGCCGTTGACGGGGTTTGAGGGGCGTCAGTGGCAGTTGATGGAGTCAATTGAGGCCGAGCGCCTTAACATTCTGGAGAAGCGGAACTGGCCAGAGTTTGATTTTGTCGCGGGGGCCTATTCCGACCGGTTGGATGCCGTCTATGCGCAGGATTCCGTTTTCCGGCTACGCGGATTTGCCGGCTTGCAGGTCAGCTGGAACATTTTCGACAACTGGCAGACGAAGGGGTACCAACGCGGTGCCCTTGCTCGGAAGCGCGCTTATGCGCTGCGCCAGCGTTTCAGTGCGGAGGAGGACGAGCGGCGTTTGGCGGCCTTGTTTGCCGACCTCGAGCTGACCCTTGCCCAAATTGAGGCACGCGGAAAGCGCGAGGTCCTCCTTGAGCGTCGGCTCGAGCTGTTGCAGCAGTATGCGGAAGAGAACCGCGTTACGGGGAGCGAGCGACTGGAGGGGGAGATTGATTATCTTGAAGTGCGGCAACGCTTGCTGGAGGCCCGCGTCAGTTATCTGACGAATCTGCTGCAGATCGCGCTTCTGCTCGACAAGGATCCTTTCTTGCGGGACAGTCGCGATTAGGAGCCATGAGAGTGCCATTGAAGATCATCGTGCCCCTCGTTTTGGCGGTTGTTGTGCTGCTGTTTGTCCGGCGGCTCTGGACTCCCGTAGTGGAAGTCGCTGAGGCCACGCAAGGCACGGCGATCCATGCCGTGACGGGAACGGTGGAGGTCCTTTCCTATGCCGATATCTACGTCAAGGCCGAGGGCCGTGGTCAGATTGTGGACATGGCGGTAGAGCCCGGCGAGGTGGTCGAGGCCGGTGAGGTCATCGCGGTGCAGAATTCTGAAGACCTCGATCTCCGTATCGAGCAGGTCGAAATCCGGCTTGAGGCAGCGCAGTCGCGCGATGCGCTTGAAAGCATCCACAGCATTGATGTGGCCTCCTATGATGCCGAAATCGGGGCCATGGAGCTGGCGGTGCAGCTCAACCAGCGCCCAGTTTCGCAGCTCGATAAGATGCGGCGCGACCGTCGCAAATCCCAGATTTTGGCGGAGCTTGAATTGATTCAGGAGACCGAGAACCGCCGTCTTTTGGAGAACCAGTTGGAGCAACTGAAGCTGCAGCGCAAGAACACGGTGACGCGTGCTCCGTTTGGGGGGATTGTGGCGACGATACAGGCCTTCAAGGGAGACTTGGTGAACGGCGGCCAGAATCTGGTCCGGCTGATTGCCCATGGCCGTTTTCTGATGATGACGCTGACGGAGGAGGACTATTTCGGGGTGCAGGATGGCCAGGGGGTGACCTTGCGGCTGGCGAGTTATCCTGACCGCACGTACAGTGGCAAGGTGACGCGGCTTGAGGACGTTGCGAACGCTGCGGACAAGACCCGCAATGTGATTGTCACGGTAGAGGCACCCGATGCTGAGCTGGTTCCCGGGCTAACGGGGGAAGGTTACTTGGTGAAGGCCGAGCGCCCGGATGCCGTATTGATTCCCCGGCGGGCCCTGATTGGGGACCGGGTCACCGTGATTGAGAATGGGCAAGTGCGCGAGCGCCGGGTACGGGCCGGATTTCTCGGGCTTCGCGAAGCCGAAATCGTTGAGGGAATTGCGCCCGGGGACTTGGTGGTGCTGGAGGGGCAGCTCCTTCTGCGGCCCGGGCAGCGTGTCCGCGTGGCACTAAACGCGCAACCCTGATCGGGCCGATGGCGCAAAATCTCCTCATTGCGTGGCGCTTTCTGACGGCCAAGAAACGGGCCATGCTGATGAGTCTGGCGGGTATTGTATTCGGGGTGGCCCTGTTTATTTTCACGCAGGCCCAAACGAGCGGCTTTGAAAGCTTTTTCATCCGGACCATCCTTGGGACCAACGGAACGATACGAGTGCAGGATGAATTCCAGAGTACCGTGACGAGCATGATGGTGGAGGCTCAGGCCGGAGAGGGACGCTTTGAAATCCCCTTGCGCGAGGGCCGCAGTTATGTGCCCGGGATCCGCAATCCCGAGCAGCTGTTGGATGCCATCCGGGCCTTCACGGGGGTGACGGCGGCGGCCCCTGTCTTGCGTGGCGACATCACGATTTCCAGTGGTTTTCGCAGCGAGAGCGGGCGGGCCATCGGGATTGTCCCGGCCAGCTATGTGGAGGTGTCCGATCTCGAGTATCAGATTGTATTCGGCGGGCTGCGACAATTTGCGGAGTCTCCGGACGGGGTGATGGTGGGGCGGCGTTTGGCGGAGCGCCTTGATGTTCGTCCCGGTTCCTTCATTTTGTTGGCGCATCTCGGGGTCAAGCGCCGCTATGAGGTGAGCGCCATCTTTGAGACGGGGATCGATATTTTCGACAAGACCCATGTGTTTGTGCACCTACCCGAGGCCCGGCGCTTGCTAGGCCAGATGGAGCGGGTGAGCTATATTCAGGTGATGAGCGCGGAGCCTGCCCATGCCCCGGCGCTGGCGCGGCAGATGGAACACGCCCTTGGCCATTCCGTGGCCAGTTGGCAGGAACGCGAAAAGTCCTGGCTGGAGGTGTTTCGGGTGCTGCGACTGTCATCGGCCCTATCGATGTCGACCATCATCCTCATCGCCGGTCTGGGGATGTTCAGCACCCTGGCGATCATTGTGATGGAGCGTGCCCGCGAGATTGCGATTCTCCGTTCGATCGGATTTTCCCGGCGTGATATTCTCCATATTTTTCTTTTTCAGGGCTTGATCGTGTACGTGGTCGGGACGGTGGCGGGGTGCCTGCTGGCGGTCGTGCTGACGGCCTTGGCGGAGCGTTTGCCAATCCGTATCCGCGGCATTTTCTCGACCGATCATTTTCTCGTTTTGTGGTCGATTTGGCATTATCTTTGGGCGGCCCTGGTGGCGGGCGTGGTGGTTGTCGTGGCGGCGCTGATACCGGCGCGCCGTGCGGCCCGTGTGGAGCCTGGTGAGGTCATCCGGGGGACTGGAGGATAGCGATGGGCGGTTCATCTGAGGCACCCTTACTGCAGGTTGAGGCCCTTCACCGGTATCTCGGGGAGGGGGCCGATCGCATCCATGTACTGCGCGGGTTGCAGCTTCAGCTTGGGCATGGCCGGACCTATGCGGTGGTCGGCCCGAGTGGGTGCGGGAAAAGCACGCTGTTGTACCTGTTGGGGCTTCTGGACCGGCCCGATGCCGGGAGCATTCTGTTGCGCGGGGAGCGGGTGGACGATGCCGACGAGGAGGAGCGCACTCGCTTGCGTGGACGGAGGATTGGGTTTGTTTTCCAATTCCACTTTTTGCTGGCCGAGTTTTCCGCGGCGGAAAACCTGATGCTGCCGATGTGCCGCAGTCTAGGAGTGGAGCCGGTGGTGGCGCGTCGACGGGCCCTTGAGTTGCTGGATATGGTGGGGCTGGCGGACAAGGCGGACCGGCGGGGCAACCAGCTTTCTGGCGGTGAGCGTCAGCGCGTGGCAGTGGCGCGGGCCCTTGCCAACGAACCGGACCTGATCCTCGCGGATGAGCCCACCGGAAACCTCGACCAGAGAAATTCCGAGCACTTGTTTGGTCAGCTTCAGCATCTCGCACATGAGTTGCGGCGGACGATTCTGGTGGTGACCCACAATCACGAGTTGGCCCGGGCCTGCGATCACGTCCTGGCGATGCAGGACGGGCGTTTTGTGGATGTTCCTTCTTGATTGAAGGCTGGGGTGGCTGCCATGGTGGGGGGCATGGAGTGGATGTTTTCCTTGATCGTGGTGGCCTTGGCGGCGGGCTGGGGGCTTGGCCGGTGGCAGGTGGGGCGCGAGGTGGCGAGGCTTACGAAGGCCGTCGCTGAGAAGACGGCCGAGGTTGAGCGGGCGCAGGAGCGGGAGCGGCTGGAGGGTCAATGGCGGCGCGAGCAATCCGAGCAACAAGAGCGGCAGCGCCAGCAATTCGAGAATACGTTCAAGGCCTTGTCGACGGATGCCTTGCGCAGCAACACGGAGCAATTTATTGCCTTGGCGACCCAAACCTTTGGGCGGTTTCAGGAGGGTGCGAAGGGGGATCTGGAGCAGCGCCGCGAAGCGATTGAGGCCTTGGTGAAGCCTTTGCGCGAGTCCCTGCGTCAGGTGGACGAGAAATTGCAGGCAGTGGAGGCGGCCCGGCAGGGAGCCT
>JBEAQI010000144.1:0-6379 GCA_041163965.1 Verrucomicrobiota bacterium
TCAACTTTGCTCAAAAAAGTAAGCAAAGTAAAGATAGAAAGCCACGGGGCCTTTAAATAAGCGGAATATCAACTGGTTTACACCCAGTAGGTCGGCGGTTCGAGTCCGTCGGCGCCCACCATCCTTCGCTCGCTTTGCGAGCTTCGGATGGCACGCCATCCAGGATCTACAGGGTCTACACCAAAAAGTGGGGATTGGAAGCTCGTGGCAGATAAAAGAGGCGTTTTGGGCAAAGTTTGGGCAAAGTTTGGGCAAAGTTGCGGGCCTGTTTTGCCCCTGCCACGGCCAGCCCGCCACCACCTCCTCACTGGAACGGCTCAGATGTTTCCTCATCTTTGTGATGGGATTGGGCTAAAGCCGTCAGCGTGTATTCAATCCGCTCTAGGTGCTCTTTGATGGCAATAACGGTACAAACAAACCCAATCACCAGAATGTAGGTGGTTGGACCCTACAAGTTAATCCACCTTTAATGAGGTGATTTCCGGTTTGATTGGGTTTGTTTTTTGTTGTGGTTGATATCCTTGGTGGAGGGAGGGCCTTGCCATCAAAGTCGGCACCGACGCCAGGAATGTGCTCGGAGGTATGAAAATCCAAATGGATTTGGCGAAAAGGAAGGGGTGGAGCGGTATGCATGATTCGTCTCAATAACGGGCGAGGGAGGGGTCGATGTGGCACGACCATGCGTCGATGCCGCCGGCGATGCTTTGCGCAAGGAGGAGGCCCCGATCCCGGAGAAAATTGACCGAGTGCAGGCTACGCATGCCGTGGTGGCAGTAGACGAGGATCCGTTGATCGGAGGGCAGGCTTTTCCATTGCTGCGGCAATTGGCCGATCGGAATGTGCAGGCTATTGGGAAGGGCACAGATGGCCCGCTCAATGTCCTCGCGCACATCCAGGAGAAGTGGGGCGGGGCAGGCCGAGAGGGCCGCGGCGGCGTCGCCGACAGAGATTTCCGGATCGAGGCCGGCGGCGGGGTGAGCCGTTTCGCAAGCGCCTTGGTAGGCGGCGGCGTCAATGCCGGTGATGGTAGGGTGATCCCCGCAGAGCGGGCAGGCCGGATCTTTTTTCAAGGCAACCAGCCGTTCCCGCCCGGTGAGCGTGTCAATGACCTTGATCTTTCCCAGTAGGGGGTCACCGATGCCGAGAATGAGTTTGAGGGCCTCCGAGGCCTGCCATGAGCCGATGATACCGCAGAGGGCGCCCAGCACTCCAGCCTCGGCACAATTCGGCACGGACCCCGGTTCCGGAATGGCAGGAAAGAGGCAACGGTAGCAGGGACCGCCAGCGCCCGGGTCAAAGACACTGACCTGGCCCTCAAACTGGAAGATACTTCCATAGACGACCGGTTTGCCGGTCAGACAGGCGGCATCGTTGACGAGGTAGCGGGTGGGGAAGTTATCCGATCCGTCGACGATGAGGTCATACTGGGCGAAGATGCCGGTGGCGTTGCGCGGTTGGATGCCCTCCTCGTGCAGGACGAGCCGACAATCCCCGTTGAGCGTTTCCAAGGCCCGGCTTGCACTGGTGGTCTTTTTCTCCCCGATGGCACCGGTGTGGTGGAGGATCTGCCGGTGCAGGTTCGAGAGATCAACGTTGTCCATATCGGCCAGACCAAGGGTCCCGACCCCAGCCGCCGCCAGGTACAGACCGACCGGGCTTCCAAGGCCACCGAGGCCGACAATCAAGACCTTTGCATGGCGCAGGCGCTCCTGCCCGGTCGTTCCCACCTGTGGCAGGATGACCTGACGGTGATATCGTGCAGCTTGCTCGCTTCCATTCATGACATGCAGTTCATGGGACAATTGACCGCCCATGCAATCCCAAGGAGAAATTTTCCCATGGTGGGGGTTTCCGTTGCAAAACCCGCCCATGGCCATAAACCCAATTTCATGATGAATTCAAGATACGCGGTGATCATGGCCGGTGGGCGAGGGGAGCGCTTTTGGCCTCAGAGCCGGTTGAGTCGGCCCAAGCACCTCTTGCCGATTGTCGGGTCACGGCCCATGCTCGCGCAGACTGTGGGCCGCCTGGAGGGCTTGGTACGGCCCGAAAACATCCTCGTGATCACCAATGAGGAGCAGCGTGCGGCGGTGCAGGAGGTATGCCCGGAGGTGCCACCCGGCAACATCATTGCCGAACCCGTTGGGCGCGACACCGCGGCCGCGGTCGGGCTTGCCGTTCTTTTGGTCGAGCAGCGAGACCCCGCGGCCGTGTTCGCAATGTTGCCGGCGGACCACGTTATCCATGACACCGCGGCCTTTCAGGCCACCTTAAGGGCCGCTTTCAGGGAGGCTGATGTCCCGGGCAGCCTGATCACGGTTGGCATTGAGCCCCGTTATGCCGCCACCGGTTACGGATATGTTCAACGCGGAGAGGCCCTTCCCGGCGACGGCCCGCCTGTTTACGAAGTCCTCTCATTCAAGGAAAAGCCGGCCCTTGCGACTGCCCAAGCCTATCTGGAGAGCGGGGCGTATTTTTGGAACGCGGGGATGTTTGTCTGGCGAGTCGATTCCATCCGAGCGGCCTTTTCCGACCTCGCCCCGGATCTATGGCATGGCCTGCAGCCGATACGGGAGGGCCTCCGCGGTGGCCAATCCGTCGACGCCCTGCTCCAATCGAGCTATCCTGCTTTGCCAAAAATTTCCGTCGACTATGCCATCATGGAGAAGGCTTCCATGGTCCGCGTGGTGCAATCCACCTTTGACTGGGACGACGTTGGCGAATGGCCGGCCCTAGAGCGGCATCATCCTGCCGATGCAGCGGGAAATGTGACCCGCGGCTCCGTCTGTATCGAAGGCGGGGAGCGCAACATCGCCCTGAGCGAGGGCGGGCACACGCTGGCCCTTGTCGGAGTCGACGATCTTATTGTGGTCCACACCCGTGATGCCACCTTGGTCTGTTCCAAGGAGCGGGCCCAGGAGATCAAGGCCCTCGTCAAGCGCCTCGGGGAGGAGGCTGCGCTCCGTCACCTCTTGTGAAAACAACGCGCTGACCACTCCTTTTTGTTCATGAACCAAACAAGCATGCGGTGTCTCGGAATCGACTACGGGGAGAAGCGGATTGGACTGGCGTGGGGGGATGACCTCGGCGTGGCCACGCCGTTGAGGGCTGCCACCGATGCCACTCCCGAGGAGCGCCTTGACCGTATCCATCAATTGATACGCGAGCGCAAGGTGACCGATATTGTGGTGGGATATCCCTACAACATGGACGGAACGGTCGGCTTCAAGGCGGCCGAGGTGGACGCCTTCATCGCCGAGCTCGAGAGCCGGTTCGGGCTGCCGGTGCATCGCGTGGATGAGCGCCTCAGCTCACATGCCGCGCAGCAGTCACTCGGATGGAATGGCCGGCGCGAGCGCGAGATGAGACGGACCGGTTTGCTGGACTCCGCGGCGGCGGCCTTGATTTTGCAGGACTGGCTGGAGCAGAAGGTGCCCATCGGAGACATCTTCATGGAGGAGGAGGAAGAGGCCTGATGCGCTGGAAGTGTACGGTGTCCTACGACGGGACCGCTTTTGAGGGCTGGCAATCCCAGCCCAGCGGGCAGACCATTCAGGATCACCTGCAGCGTCGGCTGGCCTACCTTTTCAAGGGGCCGGTGGTGGTGCATGGGTCCGGACGGACAGACAGCGGGGTGCATGCCCGCGGCCAGGTCTTCCATTTCGATGGCGAGTGGCGGCATGGGCCCGACGCCTTACTCATGGCCTTGCGCACCGGGTATCCCGATTCCATTCAGGTTTATCGCGCCGAGGTGGTTGCCGATGACTTCCATGCCCGCTTTTCGGCGGTTGGCAAGCGGTACACCTACGACTTTTGGGAGGGCTGGGCGGATCCCTTTCAAACCCGATGGGCGTGGTCCACCGGTTACCGTCGGCTGGATGTGCAAGCCATGAACGCGGCAGCGCTAGAACTCCTCGGCAGGCACGATTTTTCTGCTTTCACCGCCAATCCCCGCGATGGGCGGGAGGACGACCCGGTGAAGGAGTTGCGCGTTTTGCGTGCGGAGCGCGAGGGCTGCCGCGTCCGCCTCGTGGCCGAGGCTGACGGGTTTCTCTTCCGCATGGTCCGTAGCCTCGCGGGGTGTCTTTTTGATGTCGGGGTGGGCAAACTCAGCCCCGACGACGTGGCCGCCATTCTTGCTTCCAAAACACGCACCAATCAGGTCCCAACCGCCCCACCGCAGGGCCTCTTCCTCGACGACGTCTGGTACGAATGACCGCTCGGGAGGATGCGCCCCCGCGCTAAGATTTCCTCGCGCTGCGGGTTGGTCAGGTTCCCAAATGGAGAGACCGGAGCCCCCGCTGCCATCGGTTCCAAATTTATACCATTGGAAATCAGTTTTCCCGAAGAGAGGGAGCGGCAAGCTCACGATCAATCCTGGCAAGCTGCTGGGAGACTTCCCGTAAACTCCAAACTCCACCCTATTCCAAATGATCATGAGAACTATCAAGACGAGTCTGATCCAACCCATTTTCCCGATTATGTCGGCCGCGATGGTGTTGGTGGGGCTGCCGATGGCAGTCCATTCCCAGAGCGCGGCCGACGACAAGGTATTCGAACTCGACGTCTTCGAGGTGACGACCGACGAAGACTTCGGATATCAGTCCACCCATGCTTCGGAGGTGACGCGGATGAACACGGCAATCCGCGATATTCCGATGAGCGTGACGATCCTCAATCAAGAATTCATTGAGGATACCTTGGCCCGGTCGACCGAGGACGTGCTTGAGTATGTGCCCGGGTTTGTGCCGACTTCCAATAACGATGCCTGGGTGATACGCGGTTTCAACAACGCCAACACCAAGTTCATGAACGGCTTTTTGCAGCAGGAGAGTATTGGCAAGGTATCGGTGGCGAATGTGGACCGTGTGGAGGTCTTGCGTGGGCCGGCAGCGGTTTTGTTCGGACAGGGCGGATTCGCGGCCACAGTGAACCGCGTCACGAAGCGCCCATTGGAGAAGGCCTCGACGATGCTGAGCGCCGGATACGGGCCGTTGGGCTCGGTGCGCTATGAAATCGACACCACCGGTCCGATTGGGAACAGCCCGTTCCTGTTCCGCTTGACGGGGGTGCTGGACAACGGCGAGTACTACCGCAAGACGCCCCACGATGAAGAGGCAATCGGAGCCGCGCTGACGTGGAAGATTGCCCGCAAGACGCGCCTGACCTTTGAGTATTTGTACGTCATCGAGACGGATGGCGGGGCAGTCTGGCGCCAGCCGATGTGGAAGGGAGAGCCGAATGGATTTGAGATGCCGGACGGGACTTTTCTCAGCTCCGGGGACAACCGGCAGGGCTTTTCCGCTCCTCGCGATTTGCGCGAGTGGAAGCGCGGATTCACGATGGTGGATTTACAGCATGCTTTCAGTGACAACTGGCAGCTGCGGGTCCAGTTTGCGACGGACACGAAGGATCAACTTTACAACGAGACCCAGCCCGAGCAAGGTTCTTTGACCTTTCTTAAGGATGCCGTCTTGATGCCGAAGCGGTGGCGCATCCGCACCCAGGATGTTGATAATCTCAGGTCCCGCAACGAGTTGGTAGGTCGGTTCCGCACCGGGCCTGCGACCCACCGCGTGCTGCTCGGATTCAGCTGGGATGAGAGTGACGCGGACGTGCACAACCGCGAGAGCCGTTGGAACCGTGGCGGGCTCAAGCAGACTGATTCCAAGCTGAACCAGAAGTGGCCGACTGCAAACGTTGGCAGTCGTCTGAATGTCTATCCTGATCTGACGCTGGCCGAATTTCTCACGGACGTTCGCTTGGCCGGGTTCAATCCCTACATGATTCCGCCGATCAATGTGTTGAACGTCAAGCTGTCCCCGGTGGTCCAGACCGACGAGGCCGAAAAGCCGCCGTTGATTTCCAGTCGTAACACCAAGGATGTGACGGAGAATACGGAGTTCTATCTGGCCGATATGATCGCCTTCGCCAACGAGCGGTTCTTCCTCACGGGTGGGGTCCGGCGCACCAACACGACCAATGTTCGCTTTGACTACCGTCGCGATGGAGAGAAGACGGCGGACGATGAGGCTGACTCCACGACCTACAGCTTTGGGACCGTTTACCACTTGCGTGAGGATGAGACCTTGACCTTTTACGCCAACGCGAACAGCTCCTTTATTCCAGAGTTTAGGCGTCAGCCGGACGGAACTGCCCTTGATCCCGAGGAGGGGAATCAGAAGGAAATGGGGCTGCGCTTCAGTGCCCGTGAGAACCGCATTCAAGGGTTGATGTCGATCTATGAGATCAAGCAGCAGAATGTGGCGCGGGAGGATCCGTTGGATGAGGACCGCTACATTCAGGTGGACGGTCTGCGGTCGCGTGGCTTTGAGTTCAGCGTTAATGCCCAGTTGACCGAGAAGCTGCGCGTTTACGG